>NZ_JBEOXI010000257.1:0-11259 GCF_040296465.1 Streptomyces sp. NPDC002130 | reverse complement strand
GACGGCCGCCGGGTCGCCCTCACCGCCGAGCGCAGCGACGCACGAGTGCGGCCAGGGCAGGCGGGACTCGACACCCTGCGGGTGGAGTGCGAGCTGACCGCGGCCCTCCCGTCGGGCGGGAAGACCGTGTCCCTCGGCTTCCGCGGCGCGGGTACCTCCACCGGCCCGGGCTGGCGGGAGATCACCGCGCGGGGCGACCGTATGACGCTCGCCGCGTCGGACGTGCCGGAGAAGTCGATCTCGGACGAACTCACCGGCTACCCGGAGGAATTGCTGTCCTCCCCGGCCGACACCGCGTCGGCCGCCCTGCGGGTGCGCCCCGGTGGCGCCGCCCTGGCCGAGGCGGAGTCGGACGCGCCCGCGGCCTCCGTGCTTCCGCGCGGCGCCGACCGCTGGACACGTGCCCTGGACGATCTGGTGGCCCGGCAGGACCTCACCGCCGGCTTCGCCGCGCTGGCCCTCCTCATCGCCGTCGTGCTCGGTGCGATGCACGCGCTCGCCCCGGGCCACGGCAAGACCATCATGGCCGCGACGGCGGCGGCCCGGGGCGGTCAGGCCCGGATGAAGGACGTCCTGCCCATGGCCGCCTCGGTGACCGTCACGCACACCCTCGGCGTGGTCGCCCTGGGCCTGCTGGTCACGGCCGGTTCGGCGGCGGCGCCCTCGGTGATCGCCTGGCTCGGTGTCGCCAGCGGCCTGCTGGTGACCCTGGCGGGCGCGAGCCTGGTCCGCCGCGCCCTGCGCAACCGCGCGCACACCCACCACCCGCACGGCCATCATCACGGCCACGGAAGCCACACCCACGGCCACGACGGCGGCCCCACCCACGAACACGACCATCACGGCAAGCACGACCACGGCCACGGCCACGACCACGACGACCCGCACGACCACGACCACAAGCACGACCACCCGCCCGATCACGCCCACCCGCACTCCCACCCCCACACGATCGAGCACAGTCACGGCGGCTTCACCCACTCCCACCCCGTCGCCCCCACCGTTCGCGGCACGATCCTCATGGGCTTCGCGGGCGGCCTCGTGCCCAGCCCGTCCGCCGTCGTGGTGCTGGTCGGTGCCGCCGCGCTCGGGCAGGCCTGGTTCGGTCTGCTGCTCGTCGTCGCGTACGGCGTCGGGCTGGCCCTCACCCTCACGGCCGCCGGGTACGCGGTCGTCAAGGCGGGCAGCGGCATGACCCGGCTCCTGGACCGGCGCCCGCGCTGGTCGGCGGGCCCGATGGCGGCCCTGGTGCGCCGGACCGCCCCGCTCGGTTCCGCCTTCGCCGTACTGGTTCTCGGTGCCGGACTGGTGTTCAAGGGGGCGGCATCCGCACTCGGCTGAGTTACGTTCGTGAGGCATCGGATGTCCGGAGAAAAGCGGACGTCGTGAGGAAATCCGACCGCGTGGGGAAGACACACCCCATGGAGATTTCGCCCGGCTGCGAATGGGGGCGCCGTGTTCGAAGAACCGGGCCGTGAGCGTGTGATCGCCGGCCGCTACCGGCTCCTCGCACCGCTCGGCGAGGGCGGCATGGGGACGGTGTGGCGCGCCCGCGACGAGGTGCTGCACCGTGAGGTCGCCGTCAAGGAGGTCCGCGCCCCGTCCGGCCTTGCGGGCGACGACGTACAGCGGATGTACGCGCGGCTGGAGCGGGAGGCGTGGGCGGCGGCCCGGGTCGCCAACCGCAACGTGGTGACGGTCTACGACGTGGCGACGGACGACGGCCGCCCGTGGATCGTCATGGAACTGGTCCGCGGCCTCTCCCTCGCCGAGGTCCTGGACGCCGAGGGCCCGATGGCGCCACAGCGTGCCGCGCACATCGGCGCCGAGGTGCTGGCCGCGCTGCGGTCCGCGCACGAGGCCGGGGTGCTGCACCGCGACGTGAAGCCGGCCAATGTGCTGATCTCGAACGACGGCCGGATCGTGCTCACCGACTTCGGGATCGCCATGGTCGAGGGCAGCTCCGCGCTGACCATGACCGGCGAGGTCATCGGCTCGCCCGAGTTCCTCGCCCCGGAGCGGGCGCTCGGCCGTACGCCGGGTCCGGAGTCCGACCTGTGGTCGCTCGGGGTGCTGCTCTACGCGGCGGTCGAGGGCCACTCCCCCTTCCGCCACGACACCCCGCTGAGCACCCTGCGGGCGATCGTCGACGAGGAGTTGCCGCCGCCGTACCGGGCCGGTCCGCTCGCCCCGGTGATCGAGGGGCTGCTGCGCAAGGATCCCGAGCAGCGGCTGCCGCCCGAGCGGGCCGAGGAGGATCTGCGGGTCGTCGCCGCGGGCGGCTCGCCGCGCGCGGACACCACACGGGCGGTTCCGTTCCCGCCGACGGTCGTGGGCCACCCCGAGCCCGCGCCCACGCCCCCGATGCCCTATCCCGGGCAGTCGGCGGCGTCCGGTGCGGGCGCCACCACGACGGCCACGGGCCAGGACCGGGACGGCCGGGCCGGCCGGGTGCTGGTCGCGGGCGTGATCGCGCTGGCGCTCGCGGTGGGCGGGCTGACGTACGCGCTGCTCAACAACGGGGACGGTTCCGGCGGCAACGACCAGGGGGCCGGGGACAGTACGCCCACCGCGACCAAGAGCCCGCCGCGCAACACCGGGACGGAGAAGTCCAGTCCGTCGCCGACGCCGAGCGAGACGAAGGAGAGCAGTCCGCCGCCGCAGTCGGTGCGGGTCGCCCTGGAGGGCCGCCGCACGGACTACTCGGGCCCGTGTCCGCCGCCGAACGCCCAGGCGCCCGAGTTCACGGCGACGCTCACGGTGGGGCGGCTCCCGGCCGAGGTCAGCTACCGCTGGGTGACGCAGGACGGCCAGGTGCTCGACGGGGGCTGGAAGACGCTGTCGTTCACGGAGAGCGGCGACCGTTCGAAGCGGGACACGGTGCGGGTGACGACGCGGGAGGAGACCGGGACGTTCGAGAACGAGATCAGCGTCGAGGTGCGGGAGCCGGTACGGGAGACGTCCGAGTCGGTGCCGTTCTCGGTGACGTGTGAGACGGAGACCCCGACGGGCGGGGCCTCCCCTTCTCCCTCCGGCACGGATCCGGACGCGAACTCCGACTCGGGATCCGACTCCGGCTCGGGCTCGGACGACGGCTGAGCGGTCAGTCGTTGCTGTTGAGCACGGGCAGGTAACCGCCCGACTGGCCGGGGGCCTTCGGGTGGTACGACTCGCCGATGTTGAGCCAGCTGACGCTGTGCAGCCAGGAGTCGCCGGAGCAGATCTCGTGGCCGGTGAAGGCGGCGCGGACGTCACCGAAGGCGAAGCCGTGGTCCGCGGCGCGCTTGGCGACGGCGGTGTTGAGGTGGTCGGAGGCGTCGTTGATGGCCTTGCGCTTGGTCTCGGACAGGCCGAGACAGGTGGCGCCGAGCTTGTAGAAGCGGGGGTAGCCGAGGACGACGACCCGGGCGGCGGGTGCCTTGGAGCGGATCGCCGAGTACACGCTGTCGAGCTTGCCGGGCAGCGTGGAGTCGACGTACGCCCGGGCGGTGTCGATGCGGGAGACGCAGGCGCTGTCGGACTGGGTCACACAGGTCGTCATGACGTCGGCGAAGCCGGCGTCGTTGCCCCCGACGCTGATCGAGACGAGGGCGGTGGAGGCGCTGAGCGGAGTGAGCTGACCCGCCAGAACATCACCCGTTCGGGCGCCCGAGCAAGCGGTGAAGTCGAAGCTCGAGGGTGAGTGGGCGGCGGCCCAGAGGTAGGGGTAGGCCTTGGTGCTGCGCTTGCAGTCGCCGCTGGAGCTGATGTAGCTGCCGGCTCCGACTCCGGAGGAGTAGGAGTCACCGAGGGCCACATAGCCGCCTGCTGCTGCGAGTGAGGACGCCTGCGCCGTCGCTGCCCCGGTGAGGGCGGTGCCGACGGCGAGGAGGAGCGAGCTCACGAGGACGACAAGTCGGGAACGTCTCATGGAACCTCCCTTTAGCAGGATCTCTGCCATAACCGTCGTAGCAGCGACGCGCGTTGACAGGAAGTGTCCATGCCAAGTCTTTTCGGCCTCTCCCCGGATGCTCGGCGCATTCACCACGGCTCGTGTTGCGCACCGGACCTCTCTTGTTACGTGCCCATGACAGGTTTGTTGACTGATACTCAACTCTCTTGTTCTACGCCGGTAGTTGGTCGAGGCTTTACTCCGGCCGGGAGCGGAACGCGACGCTCCCCGGCCCGTGTGCGCGAACACGCGCACACCCCCCACATGACGCGCGTCCCACCCAGGCGCGCGCCGCCCAGAGGAGGACTCCCTCGTAATGGCACAACTGCGTAGCAAGAGACTCGGGTTCGCCGCACTCACCTCGCTGGCGACCGCCGCCCTCGTGGGCGGGCTCACCACCCTTCCCGCACAGGCCGCACCCGCCGAGGGCCGGGTGCTCGCCGCGGGCTCCCCGACCGCGATCAAGGACAGCTACCTCGTCACGCTCAAGAAGAGCGCGGGCCTGAAGGCCTCCTCGGCCGCGGGCAAGGGCCTGGTGAAGGAGTACGGCGGCTCGGTCGACAAGACGTTCGGCAAGGCGCTGAACGGCTGGTCCGCCACCCTCTCCGCCACCGAGGCGCGGCGGCTCGCCGCCGACCCGGCGGTGGCCTCCGTCGAGCAGAACCAGCGCGTCACGCTCGCCGCCACCCAGACCAACGCCCCGTGGGGCCTGGACCGCGTCGACCAGGCCTCGCTGCCGCTGTCCGGCACCTACACCTACCCGGACAGCGCGGGCAGCGGTGTGACGGTCTATGTGATCGACACCGGTGTGCGCATCACCCACCAGCAGATCAGCGGCCGTGCCTCGCACGGCTACGACGCCGTCGACGGCGACAACGACGCCTCCGACGGCAACGGCCACGGCACCCATGTGGCCACCACGATCGCGGGCTCGACCTACGGCGTGGCCAAGAAGGCGAAGATCGTGGGTGTGCGCGTGCTGAACAACAGCGGCTCCGGCACCACGGCCGGCGTGATCGCGGGCATCGACTGGGTGACGAGGAACCACTCCGGCCCCTCGGTCGCCAACATGTCGCTGGGCGGGGGCGCCTCCGCGACCCTGGACACGGCGGTCCGCAACTCCATAGCCAGCGGCGTCACCTACGCCGTCGCCGCGGGCAACAGCAGCACCACCGCCTCCTCGTCCTCCCCGGCCCGGGTCGCCGAGGCGATCACGGTCGGAGCCACCACCAGCACGGACGCCAAGGCGAGCTACTCCAACTACGGCTCCGCCCTGGACATCTTCGCGCCCGGCTCGTCGATCACGGCCGGCTGGCACACCGGCGACACCGCGACCAACACCATCTCCGGCACCTCGATGGCGACCCCGCACGTCGCGGGCGCGGCGGCGGTCTACCTGGCGGGTCACACCTCCTCCACCCCGGCCCAGGTCGCCACGGCCCTGGTGAACGGCGCCGTCACCGGCAAGGTCACCGGCGCGGGATCCGGTTCGCCGAACCGCCTGCTGCAGATCGTCCCGTGACCGACGTCCGCACCGGCACCTGAACACACGTTCCCCGGAGGCCCTGATCGCCTCCGGGGAACGCATGTTTATGGGACGGGAACGTGCAACTTGCGTCGCACGAGCGGTCCCTCGCAACGACCAAACCAACAAAAACGTGAGGGGCCGTTCCAGGTCTTGCCATACGGGTTCAATCGTCAATACCGTCATACATCTCACCCGCATCGGTCCGTAGTACGCGGCTCTAGGGGAGGGCTCAAGGACCGCGACGAACCGGCGCGGGGCGCGGTAGGGGGGTGCCGTGCTCGGTGACCGCAATGGTCTCCGGGCCGTGCCGCGCGGTCGGCTGCCGTTTTTGCGGCCGACCAGCTTTGCCAGCTCACCCGGCGTGCCGGAGCTCCATCCCGGCCTGCCTCGCCATCTCGGCGTGCCTCGGGTGAGAACCCCCCTTTCGAACCGGACTGGATCCGGACTGCCCTGGGGGGGCGGTCCACCGGACGAGAGGGACCAGACTCATGAGCTCAGTTCTGCAGCCGGCCGCGACGCAGCAGCGTCCGCCGACCGCCTCCAAATACCGACCCGTCTCCTCTCACCTGGCCATCGCGCCGCCGGTGAGCGTGGTCATCCCGGCCATGAACGAGGCGGAGAACCTTCCGTACGTCTTCAAGACCCTGCCCGACTGGATACACGAAGTGGTTCTGGTCGACGGCAACTCCACCGACAACACCGTCGAGGTGGCCCGCGAGCTGTGGCCCGAGGTGAAGGTCGTCGAGCAGCGCGGCAAGGGCAAGGGCGACGCCCTGATCACGGGGTTCCAGGCCTGCACCGGCGACATCATCGTGATGGTCGACGCGGACGGCTCGGCGGACGGCGGGGAGATCCTCTCCTACGTCTCCGCCCTGGTCTCCGGCGCGGACTTCGCCAAGGGCTCCCGCTTCGCCAACGGCGGCGGCACCGACGACATGACCTTCATCCGCAAGATGGGCAACTGGGCGCTGTGCACGGCCGTCAACCGCAAGTTCGGCGCCCGCTACACCGACCTGTGCTACGGCTACAACGCGTTCTGGCGGCACTGCCTCGACAAGATCGACCTCGACTGCACCGGCTTCGAGGTCGAGACCCTGATGAACATCCGGGTCGTCAAGGCCGGCCTCAAGGTGCAGGAGATCCCGAGCCACGAGTACCTGCGCATCCACGGCGTGAGCAATCTGCGGGCCGTGCGGGACGGGCTGCGCGTGCTGAAGGTGATCCTGCGGGAGCGCTCCAACCGCCGTGCGCTGCGCCGCCGTTCGCCCCGGTCGTCGATGCCGGCCGCGATGCGGGGAGAGGTGTCTTGAGCGGTCCCGGCATCTCCGTCGTGATCTGCGCGTACACCGAGGACCGCTGGGAGGACATCCTCGCGGCGGTCTCCTCGGTCCGCGCGCAGTCGCGGCCGGCCCTGGAGACGCTGCTGGTCGTCGATCACAACGAGACGCTCAGGGAGCGGCTCGCCAAGGAGTACAACGAGACCGCCGACGGTGCGGTGGTGCGGGTGCTCGCCAACGCGGGCCCCCGCGGCCTGTCCGCCGGCCGCAACACCGGCATCGCCGCGGCCCGGGGCGAGATCGTGGCCTTCCTCGACGACGACGCCGTCGCCGAGCGCGACTGGCTGCGGCACTTCGCCGAGGCGTACACCGACCCGAAGGTGATGGCGGTCGGCGGGCGCACGGAGCCGGTCTGGGCGTCCGGGCGTCGGCCCGACTGGTTCCCGGCGGAGTTCGACTGGGTGGTGGGCTGCTCCTACCGGGGGCTGCCGCGCGGCCGGGTGCGGGTGCGCAACGTGCTCGGCGGCAACGCCTCGTTCCGGCGCAGCGCCTTCGACGCGGCGGGCGGCTTCGCCACCGGCATCGGCAGGGACGGCGACAAACGCCCGCTGGGCTGCGAGGAGACGGAACTGTGCATCCGTCTGTCCCGGGCCCGGCCCGACGCGGTCCTGCTGATCGACGACCGGGCGGTGATCCACCACCGGGTGCCCGAGGTCCGCGAGCACTTCCGCTACTTCCGCAGCCGCGCCTGGGCCGAGGGCCTGTCCAAGGCCCTGGTGGCGCGGAGCGTCGGGGCCGGGAAGGGCCTGGAGTCGGAGCGCCGGTACGCCACGCGGGTCCTGCCCGCCGGGGTGGCCCGGGGCCTGCGGGACGCCCTGCTGGCCCGGTCGGGCGGTGCGGGACGGGCCGGCGCGATCGTGGCCGGGGTGCTGACGGCGGCGGGCGGTTACGTCGTCGGCAGCGTCCGGGCACGCCGGGGCGGGACCACGTTCCGGGTGCCCGAGGTGGAGGTGACGGCCCGTGAGTGACGCCCGCGTCCCGATCCTCATGTACCACGCGGTCGCGACCGACCCGAACGAGGAGACGCGCGCCCTGTCCGTGACCCCGGAGGCGTTCGCCGAGCAGATGGCGGTGCTCGCCGACCGGGGGCTCAGTCCGCTCACCACGGCCGGACTGGCGGCGTGCTGGCGTTCCGGCCGCGCGCTGCCCGAGCGGCCGGTCCTCATCACCTTCGACGACGGTTACGAGGGCGTGCACCGGCACGCCCTCCCCGCCCTGGCCAAGCACGGCTTCCCGGCCAGCCTGTTCGTCTCGACCGGGTGGCTCAGGGGGCCGTACGACACCGGCGGCGGCCTGGACACCATGCTGGACTGGGACCAGGTCCGCGACCTCGCGGCGGCCGGTGTCGAGATCGGCGGGCACAGCCACAGCCACCCGCAGCTCGACCAGGTCTCCGACGCCACCCTGCGGTTCGAGCTGATCCACTGCAAGGAGATCGTCTCGGACCAACTGGGCTCCGTGCCCGCCTCGTTCGCCTACCCCTACGGCTATTCCAGCCGCCGGGTCCGGCAGGCGGTGCGCGAGACGGGCTGGGCCCAGGCCCTCGCCGTCGGCAACGGCCTCGCGCGGCGCGCGCAGGGGCCGTACGCGCTGCGGCGGGTGACGGTGCGCCGCAGCACGGGCATCGAGGAGTTCGAGCGGATGGTCGAAGGGCGCGCGATCGCCCGTACGTTCGCCGCGGACCGTGCCCTGACCAAGGGGTACGCCGTGGTCCGCAGGGTCCGGCAGGCGCGCCGGCTGGTCTCCCGCGCCGGGGGCTGACCTGCCAAGGACGACATGCCGTGTGCACGCGGAAACCGGGTGCACACGGCGTCCCCGTGCCGGATCATGGCGGCATGTCTGGAAACCCGCACGAGGCGCTGCCGATCCGGCTCAACGTCGACGACTCCGACTCCCCGTCCGACGTCATCGACGCGCTGTTCCTCGGCCGCTTCGCGACGGGCGAGCAGCCGTACTCCCACGCGGTGAACATCGACCGCGTGCGGTCCGGGGCGACGCTGATGCCGCCGGGCGCCCGGGTGCTGCGCGCCGCCCGGGACGACGACCGCAGCGCGACCCTCGCCGAGGGCGACGGCTGGACGCTGCTGGTCTCCCGCTGGAACCGGGGCGCCGACGTCACCGTGACGGCGACCGGCGAGGAGCTCGCGAAGAAGATCCTCGACCAGGCCACGGACGGCGCGGCGGACGAACCCGAACCGCAGCCGGAGAACGTCACGATGGGCTTCTGGTACGTCTCCCCGCGCCGTGGCCCGCACCGCACCACCCGCCAGATCGCCGCGGGCACCTGGGACGAGGTCCGGCCCAACTACACCGCGCCGGTGGCGGACGCGATGGACCGGCTGATGAAGACGACCCCGGAGGACATCGCGGGCCGTCTTCTGCTGCTGCACGGCCCGCCGGGCACCGGCAAGACGTCGGCGCTGCGGACGCTGGCCCGGTCGTGGCGCGACTGGTGCCAGGTGGACTGCGTGCTGGACCCCGAGCGGCTCTTCTCCGACGTCGGCTACCTCATGGACATCGCCATCGGCGAGGAGGACGCGACGGGCAAGGGCCGCTGGCGGCTGCTGCTCCTGGAGGACTGCGACGAGCTGATCCGCGGCGAGGCCAAGCACACGGCGGGCCAGGCCCTGTCGAGGCTGCTGAACCTCACGGACGGCCTGCTCGGCCAGGGCCGCAACGTCCTGGTCGGGGTCACGACCAACGAGGACCTGGAGCGCCTGCACCCGGCCGTGGTCCGCCCCGGCCGCTGCCTCGCCCGGATCGAGGTCGGCCCGCTGACCCGGTCGGAGGCGGCGAACTGGCTGGGCCAGGAGGACGGCATCGGCCGCGAGGGCGCGACCCTGGCGGAGCTGTACGCGCTGCGCCGGGGCACGTCCCCGACCGCACTGCCGGAGCCGCGCGGGGGCGTCGACGCGGGGCTGTACCTGTAGCGGGCCCACCCGCCGGTTCCGGTCACAACCGCCTCTCACCTGCCTGTTACCCAGGCGTGCCACAGTGTGCGGCGGAGCGACGCCAAGCTCCGCATGGACCAGGGAGGCTCTGATGGCGCACCCGGCGCCCACCGTGTTCAGCGAACCCGCCCACCGCGTCGCGCGATGGGTCCTGCCCGTCGTGCTCGGTGTCGTCTACGGCAACTGGGTCGCGGTGAACCGGCGTCACGGCGGTCCGATCACGGGGCCGGACGTGGCGTCGGGGGTGTGGAGCGCGCTCGCCTTCATGGCCCTCTGCATCGCCGTGGTCCAGGCGACCCGGCGCCTCCGGCGCGACCTGCACGCCCTGCACGCCCTGCTCCGGGCCGCGTTCGCCGGCGCCGCACTGGGCTTCCTCTACAGCCAGACCGGCGACGACGTCCGCCCCGTGGTCATCACGTCGGTGCTGGTCACGGCAGCCGTCTTCCTGCTGCTGTTCTACCGCTTCCACACGCGCACCGACAGCTAGCGCGGCCTGGAGGACCAGGCCGCCCTGCCGCCCTCGAAGACACCTGGTGCTTTGATAGGGGTATGACCCTGTTCGTCGGCACGTCCGGGTGGCAGTACAAGGACTGGCGGGACGTGCTGTACCCGTCCGGGCTGCCGATGCGGCTCTGGCTGGAGGAGTACACGGGGCATTTCGCCACCGTCGAGATCAACAACGCCTTCTACCGGCTGCCGGCCCGGGAGACGTTCGAGGACTGGCGGCGACGGGTGCCCGGGGACTTCGTCGTCGCGGTCAAGGCGAGCCGCTATCTGACCCACATCAAGCGGCTCAAGGAGCCCGAGGAGCCGGTGCACCGCCTGATGAGTCACGCGGCGGGCCTCGGCGACCGCCTCGGCCCGGTCCTGCTCCAGCTCCCGCCCACGCTGCGCGCCGACCCGGGCCTGCTGGACGCCTGCCTGGCCTGCTTCCCGGCCTCGACCCGGGTCGCGGTCGAGCCGCGTCACGACTCCTGGTGGACACCGCAGGTCCGCCGCGTCCTGGAGTCCCGGCGCGCCGCCCTGTGCTGGGCCGACATCCTGGCCCGCCCGGCGACACCGCTGTGGCGCACGGCCGACTGGGGCTACGTCCGCTTCCACCAGGGCCGCGCCAAGCCCTGGCCGCGCTACGGCCGGCGCTCGCTGGCCACCTGGCTCGACCGCATCGCCACGACCTGGACCGACGGCGAGGACGTGTACGCGTACTTCAACAACGACCCGGGCGGCGCGGCGGTGGAGGACGCGATGGCGTTCGCACGAGCGGGAAGGTCGGCGGGGCTGGACATCACACGGACCCCGGAGCGACTGACACAGCCGTCGGGTCAGCACAGCTAGGGCCTCGCGGGACACGCGCGTGCCGACGGACTCACACAGTCCTCGGCGAGCGCCCCGAACCGGCCCGTCGTGCGGTCAGGCCCTAGGGCCTGTCGTTTGGATCAGCCCGCAGACGCGGGGCCTGGCACGCGCATCTGCGGCGTTGTCGTCGGTCACCGACGCTCCGCGTCGACTCCC
>NZ_JBEOXI010000256.1:0-11331 GCF_040296465.1 Streptomyces sp. NPDC002130 | reverse complement strand
GCACCTTCTACCGGTACTTCGCCACCAAGGAAGAAGCCGTCGCCCCGCTCTACGCGACCGGCGCCCAGCGCTGGGTGGCCTGGTGGCACGCTGCCCCCTGACCGTCCGCAGTGACACCCCTGCCTGACCGGGTGGCGGCTTCCCGCCGCCCGGCCCCCACAGCAGAAGGAGACCGCGTGATAGGCCGACCCCGCAGCCCGTACCCGTCCGGCGGCAGGACCCGTGTCCGCCGCTCCGTCCTCGGCGCGCTCGCCGGCGTCGCCGCGCTCCTGGCGACCGGCGTCACCGCCACACCCGCGAGCGCCACACCGGACCCCGGCGTGATGACGCCCTCGGCGCAGGAACGCGCCCTGGCCTTCTGGACCCCGCAGCGAATGCGCGAGGCCACCCCGCTCGACCTGCTGACCGTCGACCGCGCCGACGTGCGGACCCCGGCACTCCGCAAGGGCAAGGCGACGGTCGTGGCCCCCAGCGCGCCCGCCTCCGCCGCGGGCCCGATGGCCTTCCCGCACGGCGGCGGCCCCTGGTCCGGCGGGGGAGCGGTGACCAAGACCGCGGGACGGGTGTTCTTCAGCTACCAGGGCCGCACCGCGTCCTGCTCCGGCAACGCCGTCTCCAGCGCCAACAAGAGCACCGTGATCACCGCCGGTCACTGCGTCAAGCTGGAGGGCGCCTGGCACACCAACTGGGTGTTCGTACCCGGCTACCACGACGGACAGCGCCCGTACGGCACCTGGACCGCCTCCAAGACCCTGTCCACCCCGCAGTGGACGGCCAGTGAGGACATCAACTACGACATCGGCGCGGCCGTGGTCGCCCCGCTGGACGGGAAGAAGCTGACCGACGTCGTCGGCGGCCAGGGCCTGGCGTTCAACACCGGCTACAACAAGGCCATGTACTCCTTCGGCTTCCCGGCCGCGGCACCGTACGACGGCGAGAAGTTCATCTACTGCAGCGGCACCACCACCCGCGACTTCCTGCTGTCCAAGGACCACGGCCTGACCTGCAACATGACCGGCGGCTCCAGCGGCGGCCCCTGGTTCACCCAGTTCAGCGAGGCCACCGGGACCGGCCTGCAGTCCTCGGTGAACAGCTTCAAGTACAACTTCCTGCCGAACGCCATGTACGGCCCGTACTTCGGCGCGGACGCCCAGAACCTGTACCAGAGCGCCCAGTCTTCCTGAGCCGGCGCCTCACCCGGAGCCGCTTCCTCCGCCACGTGGTGGCGGAGGAAGCGGCTCCGGATCGTTGCGCCATGAGCCGTCCCACCGCTCGTGACCGGGCGGAAGCCGGGCGGGTGTGACGCACGGAGCACGGGTGGCCGGAATCCATCACGGGTGTCCTGGGCATGCATCGAGCGTTTGCCGACGCCCCCACAAGGAGTGAAACCGGCCATGAACGCTCCCGCGACGTCGCCCACCCCCACCGCTCCCGGAGGACTCCCCCTCCTCGGGCACGGCCTCCAGCTCGCCCGCAACCCCCTGCCCTTCATCAGCTCCCTGCGCGACCACGGCCCGGTGGTGCGCATACGCATCGGCCCCACTCCCGCCTACGTCGTCACCGACCCCGCTCTGACCCGCAAGGTCCTGGTGACCGACGCCGCGCACTACGCCAAGGGCGGCAAGATCATCGACGCCCTGCGCGTGTTCTTCGGGGACGGCCTCGCCACGATCGCGGACGGCGACGCCCATCTGCGCCACCGGCGTCTGATGCAGCCCATGTTCAACAAGGCGCACATCGCCGACCGTGGCGACGCCATGATCGAGCAGGTCGCCTCGGCGGTCGGCGCATGGCCCGAGGGGCAGCCGCGCGATGTGTACGAGGACATGAACGAGGTCACGCTCGGAGCCTTCCTCGTCGCCCTGTTCGGCGCGGATCTGCCCGAGCATCTGGCCGGCGAATTCACCGCGCTCATGCCGGACATCATGAAAGGAACGATTCGGCAGACCATTCTCCCGCCCTGGGTGACCCGGCTGCCGCTCCCCGCCAACCGGGCGCACGCGCAGCGCGTCGCCCGCCTGCGGGCCCTCATCGACCAGGCCATCGACCACCGGAGGCGCCGGGCAGCCGGACCTCCGTCCGGCGCCACAGCCCCGGCCGACGCCGGATGCCCGCACGCGGCCGCTGCCGCCGGTGACCAGCGGACGGGCCTCTTCGACACCCTGCTGACCGCCGAGGACCCGCTGACCCGTCAGCAGCTCCAGGACGAGGCCATCACCCTGCTGACCGGCGCGATCGAGACCACCGGCACCACGCTGGCCTGGACCCTCTACGAGATCACCCGCCATCCGCGGGTCGAACAGCGGCTGCGCGAGGAACTCGTCACCGTGTGCGCGGACCGCCCCCTGGCCTACGAGGACCTGGAGCATCTCCCGTACGCGCGCCGGGTGTTGCAGGAAGCCATCCGCAAGTACGGCCCCGCATGGCTGGTGACCCGGACCGCCACCCGCGACCTCGACCTCGGCGGGCATCTCGTCCCCGAGGGCGCCGACGTGGTCTGGAGCCCCTACCTGCACCAGCACGACCCCGCGGTGTTCAGCGACCCCGACGCCTTCGACCCGGACCGCTGGACCACCGGCAACACGGCGGCCACCCGCGGCTCGTTCCTCGCCTTCGGCGACGGCCGCCGCAAGTGCATCGGCGAGAACTTCGCCTGGGCCGAACTCCAGATCATCCTGGCGACCGTCCTGCGGACCTGGCCGTCCTTCCGGCTCACCTCCCGGGCACCACGCCCCCAGGCGGTGGTCACGGTCAAACCGGACCGCATGACCATGCGCTTCCACCGGCAGCCGGCCCCGGCCCCGCGGAACACCGACGACCCGGCCGGCGTCACGACGGTCGCGGAACCCGGCCCGGACTCGAAGCCCTCACCGTCCGCCGGGTGATCCCACAGCCGACAGCGGCAGCCCCGGACTTGGGCAACCATCCCGCTCCTCGACGGTCTGTCTCCACGGGGGTGGCCATGGGGGCGGACCATCAGATCGCGTTCCTCCTGCGGGAGTCGGCGCAGCGGGATCCGGAGCGGCGAGCAGCGGCGCTGAAGGGGCTGGGGCGGATCGGCCGGGCGGGGCACGCCCGTGTACTCGTCGAAGCGGCTGACGCCCCCGAGCCCTCCGTGCGCGCGGCCGCCGCCCTGGCCCTGGGCCGGCTCGGCGTCCCGGAGGCCGGCGAAGAGGTGCTGCCCCTGCTGATGGGCGACCCGGATCCGGACGTCCGGCGCAGGGCCTCCGTCGCCGCCACCCGGCTGGGACTCGACGGACCAGCCGCCGTCCGGGCCTTCGCCCGGCTGCTGGCCGACCCGGACCACCACGTGCGGATCAACGCCCTGGACGGACTGGCGGCACTGGGCGCGCCCGGGGACGTCACCGCTCTGGCCGCCCTGCTCGGTGACCCCGACAGCGCCGTGTGGGGACGCGCCCGCACCCTGCTGGACAGATGCGGGGAGGACCCGGCCGTACGAGCCGAACTGACGCGCACCGCCCGGCGGGGGGCGGGTGCCGCACGCGCTCGTGCCCTGGAACAGCTGCCGGAGTGCTGCACCGGGGAGCTCTTCGACTCCCTGCTGACAGCGCTGCACGACCCGTCCCCCGCGGTACGGATCCAGGCCGCCCGGCGCTTGCTCCGCGTGGAACGGCAGCAGGTGCGGGACGAGCTGACGGCGGCCCTGCGCACCGAGGAGCACCCCGAGGCCGCCGCAGGCCTGCTGCGCGGTCTCGGAGGGCTGGGCGACGACCGCGTGATCGAACCGGCCGTGCGGTGGCTGCGCGACCCCGTCGCCGGACCGTCGGCCGCGCGCGCCCTGGGCACCGTCGCTCCGGTCGCGGTCGCGCCGCACCTCCGCGCGGCGCTCACCGACCAGACGCTCTCCCCCCGCACCCGGGCCGCCACCGCAGCAGCCGTCGGGACCGCGGGGCGCTGGGACGCGGTGTGGCTCCTGCTCTCCCTCCTGGACGACCCCGACGACGACCTGCGCGCGGGCGTGCTCGACGGCCTGGGGACACTCGTGGAGAACGGCCTCCGCCCCTGGGAGCGCCACCCCGTGGCCTGGGCCCTGGCCGACCACCTGGCCACCGACGCCCGGCACACCTGGCGCACCCGCAACGCGCTCGACGGGCTCGCCCAGGCACTGCCCGACGTGAGGCGCCTCGCGGACAACGCCCCGACCGGCGAGGTCCTGGCCGCCGCGCTGTCCCTGCTCGACGGGGACGACCCGGCCGACGAGCACTCCCGCCACGACGTACGGCGCTTCCTGCGCAGCCTCGACGATCCGCACGAACCGGTCCGCTACGAGGCCGTCCTCGGTCTCCGACGCTGGGTGGAGGCGACCGGCTCCCTGCCGCCGGACGATGAGGGGGCCCGCGATCGGCTGACCGCCCTCACCGGGGACGCGTCCGCGCGACTGCGGCAAGCCGCCACCGGCCTCCTCGGCAGACTGGACACCGGCCCGCGGTGAGCAGAACCGGCCGGTGGCCACCCGCAGCGGCGGAACCGGCGTGCAGGCACCCGCAGCGGCGGAACCGGCGTGCAGGCACCCGCAGTGGCGATACCGGCGTGCAGCCACCCGCAGCGGCGGAACCGGCCTGCAGCCACCCGCACCGGTGAAACCGGCGTGCAGGCAGCCGCAGCGGCGAAACCGGCCTGCAGCCACCCGCACCGGTGAAACCGGCGTGCAGGCAGCCGCAGCGGCGGAACCGGCCTGCAGCCACCCGCAGTGGCGCAACCGGCGTGCAGCCACCCGCACCAGTGGAACCGACCTGCAGGCACCCGCACCGGCGAAACCGGCCTGCAGCCACCCGCAGCGGCGGAACCGGCCTGCAGGCACCCGCAGCGGCGATTTTCGTCCACGTGCGGGCATGCACCGCGTGTCATCCGCCCGGCCGGGCCACACTGGGACCCATGCGCGTGGTGATCATGACGGCGGGATCGCGCGGCGACGTCGCGCCTTACACCGGGTTGGGCGCGGGGCTGGCACGCGGCGGGCACGAGGTCACGCTCGCCACCCACGGCCTGTTCGAACCCCTGGCCGCCGGAACGGGCGTGCGCTTCCACCCGACCCCGGTCGACCCGCACGCCGTGTCGCACTCCGACCGCGGCCGCGATCTGCACGCCGGCACCACCGGCCTCGGCAAGCTGCTGCGTGCGGTGTCGATGGCCCGGTCCGTGGCCGAGGAGATGACCGACGCCCTGGGCCAGGCCGCCCGCGGCGCGGACGTCGTCCTGGCCGCGGGAGCCGTCGCACCGCTGGGCCGGGCCATCGCCGAGGGCCTGAGTCTGCCCAGCCTCGGCCTGTTCCTCCAACCCCAGCACCCGACACGCGAGTTCGGCGCGCCCATGCTCGGCGGACGATCGCTCGGAACGGTGGGCAACCACCTGGGCGGACGGGCCGTGATCTCCGCCGTCGACCGGGTCTACACCCAGGCCGTGCACCGGCTGCGCACCCGGCACGGCATGACCCTGCGCGGCCCCTCCGCCGGCCGCCGGGCCCACGAGCGAGCCCACTGGCCCGTGCTGCACGGCTTCAGCGAACGGGTGGTGTCCCGCCCGAAGGACTGGCGCCCCGGGCTGGAGGTCGTCGGGTACTGGTGGCCGCACGACACCCGCGCACTGCCCGGTGAAGTGGAGGAGTTCCTGGCCGCCGGGCCGCCGCCCGTGTTCGTCGGGCTGGGCAGTGCGACGGTGCCGGACGCCGGGCACCTCAGCGCCGAGATCGTGCGTGCGCTGCGTACGGCGGGACTGCGCGGCATCATCCAGCAGGGCTGGGCGGGCCTGGCCGCCCGCGGCGACGACGATGACATGATCACCGTGGGAGACGTGCCGCACGCGCTGCTGTTTCCCCGTACGGCCGCCGTGGTCCACCACGCAGGAGCCGGCACCACCGCCGCCGTGCTGCGCGCGGGCGTCCCCACCCTTCCGGTACCGGTGCAGTTCGACGGCGGCTTCTGGGCGGCCCGCCTGGTCGCCCTGGGGACGGCACCGTGCGCCGTCCCCCTGCGGCACCTCACCGCCGGTTCGCTCGCCTCCGCCCTGCGCCGCGCCACGAGCGATCCTCACCACCGCCTCCGCGCCCAGGAGTTGGCCCGTGGCCTGGCCGAAGAGGACGCCGTGGCCCCGGTCCTGGCCGCGCTGGACCGGCTCACGTGACCGGTCGCCGGAGGGACGGCTCCACTCGCGGGAAACGGCGGTGCAGCCGGATCGCCAGGGGAGCGGCGGTGAACACCGAGGAGTACGTCCCCACGACAAGGCCGACGAGCAGCGCCAGGGCGAAGTCCGCGAGCGAGGAACCGCCCAGCACGGCGAGCGCGGTGAGCATGAACGCCGCGCCCATGCCGGTGTTCACCGTACGGGGCAGGGTCTGCAGGATCGCCTCGTTCACGAGGCCGGGGAACGGCGCCCCGGGACTGCGCCGGACCAGTTCCCTGACGCGGTCGAACAGGACGACGGAGTCGTTCACGGAGTAGCCGATGACGGTCAGCAGGGCTGCCAGGAACACCCCGTCGACGGGCTTGCCGAGCCAGGCGAAGACCCCGAGCAGGATCACCACGTCGTGGACGAGCGCGACGACCGCGGCCGAGCCCAGCACCCAGCGAAAGCGTGCCGCGAGGTAGACGAACTGCGCTCCGAGGGCCACGGCGAGCGCGATCAGCGCACCTCGGCGCAGCTCCTCGCCGAGGCTGGGACCGATCAGTTCGTCGCGGACCTTGTCCGCCCGGCTGTCGAGGCCGCGCAGAGTCCCGGTGACCTCGGCCTCCTCGGCGTCGGTCAGGGGATCCGTACGCACCGTCAGACCCGTGTCGCCCGAGGACTGCACGACCGCGCGGGGAAAACCGGCGTCGGCGAGGGCGGCACGGGCCCGGCCGGGTTCGACGGGACTGCCGGTGCTGTATTCGATGAGGCGGCCCCCGGTGAACTCCACGCCGAGATCGACGCCGCGCACCGCGATGCCCGAGCCGGCCAGCACGAGCACGGCCGCGGAGGTGGCGAGCCAGCGGCGCGGGCGGCGCATCAGGAGGGGGTTGCGGCGGGTGAGACGGTCGCGGACCGCGCCGATGCCGGCGATGCCGGTGAGACCGGGGCGGCGGCGTACGCCGGGCCGGCTCGCGGCGAACTCGGCCAGCACCCGGCTGACGACCAGTGCGCTGAACATGGAGGCCAGCACACCGATGCCGAGGGTGACACCGAAGCCGCGAACGGGCCCGGAGGCGAGGAGGAACAGCAGAGCCGCCGCGATCAGCGTGGTGATGTTGGAGTCGGCGATCGCGCTGAAGGCGTTGCGGAAGCCCGCCGTGAGCGCCGAACGGACACTGGGCCGGCGGCGTGCCGCGTACTCCTCGCGCGCCCTCTCGAAGACCAGCACGTTGGCGTCCACGGCCATGCCGATGGCCAGGACGAAACCCGCCAGGCCCGGCAGGGTCAGGGTGGCGCCCAGGGCGGCCAGGGCGGCAAAGGAGATCAGGCCGTAGCAGGCCAGGGCGAGGGCGGCCAGGCTCCCCATGAGCCGGTAGACGGCGATGATGAACAGCGAGGTCAGCGCGGTGCCGATGACCGCCGCCCAGGCGCCGGCGTCGACGGCCTGCGCGCCGAGCGTGGGGCCGACGGTGCGCTGCTCGACGGTCTCGACGGGCACGGGCAGGGCCCCGCCGCTGATGAGCAGGGAGAGTTCGCGGGCCTCCTCGGCGCTGAAGGAGCCCGTGATCCGGGTGGCGCCGTCGCGGATGCCGGTCCCGCAGGCGACGGACGGGTCGACCTGCGGGGAGGAGATGACCTTGTCGTCGAGGACGATGGCGACCCGCCGCGCCGGGTCGCCCGGGGCCTGGCAGGCGGCCTCGCCGGTCAGGCGGGCCCAGCCGGCCCGGCCGTCGCCTCCGAAGCCGACGGTGACGTGCCATCCGGCGCCGCCCTCCTGGTCGAACCGGGCGGCGGCCTCCTTGACGTCCTCGCCGGTCAGGGCGGTGGGCCCGAGGCGCAGCGGCGTGCCGGACTCGTCGGGCAGGACGCGCTCCCGGGGCCGCTTCGGCAGCGGCCGGGAGGTGTCGTCCGCTTCGTCCGCGGTGCCGAGCACGGAGTGGAAGGTGAGCTGTGCGGTACGGCCCAGGACGTCGGCGGCCTTCTTCGGATCCTGCACACCGGGTAGTTCGACGATGATCCGGTCGTCGCCGGAGCGCACCAGGGTGGGTTCGGCGACGCCGAGCGCGTCGATGCGGCCGCGCAGCACCTCGAGGGTGCGGTCGGTGGCCGTGCGGTCGGCGTCGGCCGTGGGGGTGGAACGGGTTTCGAGCACGATCTGGGTCCCGCCGCGCAGGTCCAGTCCGAGCCGGACGGGCACGGTGGCGGCGATGTACAGGGACAGGGCGAGCACGGCGAGGGCGAGCAGCGCCCTCACGCGCAGGGAACGGTTCAACGGAAGCCTCCGGCAGGCACACCACGGCGGCGGCCGTCGCGGGCCGCTGCGGGGTGGTCGGGGTGAAGGGGAAGGGGCGTCAGGTGCCGGAGAACACCGGGGGCCCCCGCCCCTGGTCCTGGGCCAGGTGTGGCTGCGAGGCGCTCACGCGCGGGCTCTGAGGGCCGTGCGGGTTCGGAAGCCGGCTCGGGGTGGCGTGCGCGCTCCGGTCGCAGGTGCCGGAGTGTCCGCGGGGGGCCGGCTGCTCGCCGTGCGGCTGCTCGTGACGGGTGGCCGCACGGACGACGCGGGCGGCATCGCATCCGTCGTCGGCGCGTGTTCCGTCGTTCCGGAGGTGGTCCGCCGCCGCGCGTGTTCCGTCGTTCCGGAGGTGGTCCGCCGCGCGCGTTCCGTCGTACTGGAGGTGGTCCGCCGCGTGTGTTCCGTCGTGCCGGAGGTGGTCGGCCGCCGCGAGGTGGCCGGACGCGCCCGTGCCCGGTCTGCCGGGCGGCGGGGTGACGACGCCGAGGGCGGCCAGCACCGCCACGACGACGACCGCGAGCACCGCGGTGACGGGGGAGCGGGGCCGAGTGGTGCCGACGACGGGCGCTGTGCGCGCGATGTGGTGCACCGTTCCCCTCTCCTCGCGATCTACGGCCCGGGCCGGTTTCCGGTCAGGGCTCGATCAGCCCGGCGCGGATGGCGTAGCGGGTGAGGTCGAGACGGTCGCGCAGGCCGAGTTTCTGCAGCAGGTTGGCGCGGTGCCGCTGGACGGTCTTGATACTGATGAACAGCAGGTCCGCGATCTCCTTGGACGAGTGGCCCTCTGCGACCAGCTTGAGGACCTCCTCCTCGCGGGGGGTGAGGATCTGGTCGGGCGTTTCCTGGCCGTGGCGGGCCCGGTCCAGGTAGTTGCGGATCAGGGCGGTGACCGCGCCGGGGTACAGGAAGGGCTCGTCCCGCATCGCGGCCCGGCAGGCGGCGACCAGGTCCCGGTCGGCGACGGACTTCAGCACGTACCCGCTCGCGCCCGCCTTCAGGGCCTGGAAGAAGTACTGCTCGTTGTCGTGCATGGTGAGCATCAGGATCCGCAGGCCCGGTGTGAGGGCGGCCAGTTCGCGGGCCGCCTGCAGGCCGGTCAGACGCGGCATGGCGATGTCGAGCACGGCCAGGTCGACGTCGTGGGCGCGGGCCAGCTCGATGGCCTCGGCCCCGTCACCGGCCTCGGCGACCACGTGGAGGTCCGGTTGCTGGTCGAGGATCAGCCGCACACCGCGACGGACCAGCGCGTGGTCGTCGGCGAGCAGGATGCGGATCGCGCCGGTTTCCCTCGGGGCGGGCGTGGTCGTGTCGGGCATGATCAGGGCTGCTTCCTTGCGACGGGCGCGGTGAGCTGGACGCGGGTGCCGGCCCGGGGCGCGGGGATGATCTCCAGGGTGCCGCCGACGAGCAGGGCGCGTTCGCGCATCCCTCGGATGCCGGCGCCTTCGCGGGGGGCCTCGATGCCGCTGCCGTCGTCGGTCACCGTCAGCACCACGCCGTCGTCGGCTCGGCGCAGGGCGACGGTCACCCGCCGGGCGTCCGCATGGCGGGCGACATTGGTCAGCGACTCCTGGGCGACGCGGTAGAGGACCAGCTCCGTCTCCGGCTCCAGCGCGGGCAGCTCGGCGTCGAAGCGGCGGGTGACCAGCAGCCCGGTATGGGTGGCGAAGTCCTCGCCGAGCGAGGTCAGCGCGCTCACCAGGCCCAGATCGTCCAGCACGCCCGGCCGCAGCCGGCGCACCAGACGGCGGACCTCGTCCAGGCTCTCCCGGGTGATCTCCTGCAACTCCTGCAGCTCCTTGCGCAGCGGCTCCGGGGCGTCGTCCGCCGAGCGCTTGAGGCCCAGCAGGATCGCGGTCATGCTCTGGCCGACCTCGTCGTGCAGTTCCTGAGCGATGCGGCGGCGTTCCCCCTCCTGGGCCAGCAGTGCTCGGGTGCTGCTGGCGACCCTCTCCTGCTCCAGCCGCTCCAGCATGGCGTTGAACGTACGGATCAGCTCCGGGACCCCGCCACCGCCCGAAGCGGGCACGTACGCGTCGACACCTGGCTGGACCCGCTCGGCGACTACGCCAACACCGGGTATCAGATCTCGCAATCGCTGTTCGGCCTGGCCACCGGTGGTATCGCCGGAACAGGTCTGGGCAGTGGTCGACCCAACCAGGTGCCGTTCGCGAAGACGGACTTCATCATCGCGACCATCGGCGAAGAGCTCGGGTTGATCGGCCTGGCCGCTGTGCTGATGCTGTTCCTGCTTCTCATCGTGCGCGGCCTGCGTACGGCGTTGGCAGTGCGCGACAGCTTCGGCAAACTGCTGGCCGCCGGTCTGTCGTTCACCATCGCGATCCAGATTTTCGTTGTCGTCGGCGGCGTCACCAAGCTGATCCCGCTGACGGGTCTGACAACACCGTTCATGTCGTACGGCGGCTCGTCGCTGCTCGCGAACTACCTACTGCTGGCCATCCTCGTCCGGATCTCGGACGCGGCTCGTGCGCCGGTAGTGACGAAGAAGAAAGGTCCGCCCCCAATCGCTGACGCCAATACCGAGATGATGCCGCGCGTATGAACACTCCACTGCGCCGCGTCGCGATGGCCGTCATGGTGATGGTCGTCGCGCTCCTCGCCAACGCCACGTACGTACAGGTCATCAAGGCTGACGACCTGCGAGCCGACCCGCGCAACTCGCGGGTGCTGCTCGACGAGTACTCACGCCAGCGAGGTCAGATCTCGGCTTCCGGTCAGGTGCTTGCCGCCTCCCGCGCCACCGACGACCGGTACAAGTACCTGCGCGAGTATCCGAATCCGTACCCGTACGCACCGGTCACGGGCTTCTACTCGATGCAGTACGGCAGCGCCGGCCTCGAGCGCACCGAGGATCCGATTCTCAACGGCTCGGACAACCGGCTGTTCAGTCA
>NZ_JBEOXI010000255.1:0-11390 GCF_040296465.1 Streptomyces sp. NPDC002130 | reverse complement strand
TGTCCTGCCATCAGACGCGGGCCTCCGTGAGCCGGGCGTGGACATAGGTCAGGGCCTCGCGCGGGGTCTGGGTGTGCGCCAGGTCGCCGTCGGGGGCGCCGTGAGCGCGCGTCTGCGCGGTATCGCGCGGGAGACCGAGCAGATCGTCGCGGCCGGGGCCTACCGCGCGCCGGACGGGCGGGACATCTCGATCGCGGCGCAGCTGCGGGCGGCGCGCGAGGGCACGCGCCTGCACGGGCCGGATCCGGTGCCGGTGCCCGCCGATCGGGTGACGGGCGCGCGGAAGACGCTGGTGGAGGTCACGGGCGAGAGCAGCCTGGAGGCGGCCCGTCGGCTCGACGGGCCCGTGGCCGTGCTGAACTTCGCCTCCGCCCGCAACCCCGGCGGCGGCTACCTGAACGGCGCTCAGGCCCAGGAGGAAGCCCTGTGCCGGGCCTCCGCGCTGTACACCTGCCTCCTCGAGGCCCGCGCGTTCTACGACCACCACCGGGCCCACCGCGACCCTTTCTACACGGACCGTGTCATCCACTCACCGGCCGTGCCCGTCTTCCGCGACGACCGGGGCGGACTGCTGGCCGAGCCGTACACCGCGGGCTTCCTGACCTCGCCCGCACCCAACGCGGGCGTGGTGCTGCGCACGGCGCCCGAACGGGCCGCCGAACTGCCGCGGGCCCTGGCGGCGCGCGCGGAACGCGTCCTGGAGACGGCCGCGGCCCACGGCTACCCCAGGCTCGTCCTGGGCGCCTGGGGCTGCGGGGTGTTCCGCAACGACCCCGCGCAGGTGGCGCGGGCGTTCAGGACGCTGCTCGGGTCCGGTGGCCGGTTCGCGCAGACCTTCGACCACGTGGTGTTCGGGATCCTGGACCGCACACGGGACCGTGCGGTCCTGGGCGCATTCCAAGAGACGTTCAGCTCCAGCCGTAGCGTTCCTGCAGCCGGCGTCTGACCAGGTTGAACCGCATGCGGTCCAGGGCACAGGCCTCCCGGCGCATGCCGTCCTCGTGCAGACGCAGCACCCGGTCCACGTCGACCCACGACTCCCGGCCCGTCCGGTCCCACGGCCCGCTGCCGATCGGCACCCACTCCCGGTCGCCCTCGTGCCGCTTGCTGGACAACTGCACGGCCAGGAACGTGCCGCCGGCCTCGCGGGCCACCACCAGCACCGGGCGGTCCTTGCCCCGGCCGTCGTTCTCCTCGTAGGGCACCCACGTCCAGACGATCTCCCCGGGGTCCGGGTCGCCGTCGTGGGCGGGGGAGTACTCCGTGCGGACCCGGCCCACCTCGCGGGGGTCGGCCTGGACGGTGGCGGAGGGGCCGTGACGGCCGGGGACGTTCTCATCGGTAGGCGTGCTCACGGGGGCACCCTAGAGGCTGCCCCCGTGAGCCGGGTGTGAGGGGTCACCTGTCGTCCATCGGCACCTTCTGGGTCATGCCGTTGAGCGGTGAGGTGTCCTTCGGCGCCTGCCCGTTGTGATCCATCGACGCGAGCAGCTGACGGGCCAGGCCCAGCCCCGTGCCGCCCATGGTGAGCGCCTTGGCGAACAGGTCCGCCATGCCGTCGGCGCCGTTCAGCAGCACCATGTTGTCGACGTTGCCGAACGCGGAGGCACCGGCCTTCACGATCTCCGGCCAGTTCTCGGCGAGTTGCTGGGCCACGACGGCCTCCTGGTTCTCCGCCAGGGCGGCGGCACGGGCCTTGATGGCCTCCGCCTCCGCGAGGCCCTTCGCCCGGGCCGCCTCGGCCTCGGCCAGACCCCTGGCCTGGGCCGCCGCCGCCTCGGCCTCACCGGTGGCCCGGGTCGCCAGCGCGGCCGCCTCGCCCCGCGCCTTGGTCGCCTCCGCATCGGCGCCCGCGGCCGTCTTCACCCGCGTCGCCTCGGCGGCCGCCGCCAGTTCCGTCTCCTTGGCCTGCGCCTGGGCCGACGAGATGCGCGCGTCGCGGTCGGCCTCGGCCAGGGTGCGCGTCTCGTAGGCCGCCGCGTCGGCGGGTTTGCGGACGTCCGCCTGGAGTTGCTGCTCGCGCCGGTGCGCCTCCAGCTCCGCCACCCGCGTCTCCTGGACGACGACCTCCTGCCGGGCCCCGGCCTCCGCGAGCGGTCCCGCCTGCCGGGCCTTGGCGGCCGCCTTGTCGCGCTCGGCCTGATAGCCGGCCTGGAGGATCTCGCTGTCCCGGGTCGCCTCCGCCATCCGCGCGAACGACTGCTGCTCGGCCTCGGTGGCCAGCCGGTTGGCCTCGGCCTGCGCGATGCGCGCGTCGCGTTGCACGGCCGCAGCGTGCGGCATGGCGAGGTTCTGGATGTATCCGGTCGGGTCCTCGATCTCGTGGATCTGCAGCGAGTCCACGATCAGGCCCAGCTTCTCCATCTCGGTACCGCACGCGGCCCGGGTCTGCCCGGTGAGCTTCTCCCGGTCCCGGATCATGTCCTCGACCGTCAACCCGCCCACGATGGACCGCAGATGACCGGCGAAGACGTTGTGCACCCGCTCCGACATCAGCTTCTGCTGGTCGAGGAACCGCCGTGCCGCGTTGGCGATCGACACGAAGTCGTCGCCCACCTTGAAGATGACCACGCCCCGCACCTTCAGCGGGATGCCCTGGTGGGTCACGCAGTCCACGTGGAGCTCGGTCTCGTTGAGATCGAGCGAGAGCTTGCGCACCGCCTGCACCCCGGGCAGCACGAGCGTGCCGCGTCCGGTGACGATACGGAATCCCATCCCCTCCTCAAGGCCCTCGGTGCGGTGCTTGGACCCCGAGATGATCAGCGCCTCGTTGGGTTCGGCGACCCGCCACATGAGTTTGAACAGACCGATCAGAACGAGGACGGCGGCAACCGCCACCCCCGCAACGACGCCGACGACCATCGGCATTCGCCCCCTCTGCATGGTGCCCTCTCGGCACCGAACGAAGGGGAGTGTGCTCCTCGGCGGGGCCCCGGTACAGACACCTGCGCATCCTTGGCACAAGCTTGACGCGTACGGCTCTCACCTGCGTCGCAGCGGGCTCAACTGTCGTACGCCGCCGTGACGTAGACGGTCCTCGGGGGCAGGTACTCGACCACCATCACGACCGTGCCCGTCTCGATGCGGTCCCTCGCGGAGGCGGGATGGGCGAGGAAGTGCTCGGCGCCGCCGCGCACCCGGACGATCACCTCGCCGACCAGCCCGGGTCCGATCGTTCCGGTGACCCGCCCCATGAGCCCGACCATCGACGCGTCCGCCATGAGGACAGCGTACGGTCGCTCAGGCGGCTGCGGAACGTGCCGTGACCGGCGGCGCCGGCCACTTCTCGGACCAGCGCAGCTCCGCCTCCAACTGCGCGGCCACCTGCACCAGGAGCGGTTCGCTGTTCGCCGGTCCCAGCAACTGCGCGCCGACCGGCAGCCCGTCCGGCGTGAAACCGGCGGGTACGTTGACCCCGGGCCACCCCAGCACGTTCCACGGCCAGGCGTACGGGCACGCGGCGATCATCGCCCGGTCGGTGGCGAACCCGCTGAGTTCGAGCAGGGCACCGATCCGGGGCGGGGGAGCGGCGGTCGTGGGCGCGAGGACGACGTCGTACGAGGTGAAGAACCCGCCGATACGCCGGTGCAGCACGCTCTCCGCACGCCGGGCCGCCCGCAGCGGGGCACCGCCGAGCAGCCGTCCCAGCCGGGCCGCGCCCAGGGTGCGCCGGTCCAGCAGCGCCGGGAAGGGCGCCTCACCCACCCGCTCGGCGATGCCGGCCGTGGCGCGTGGCACGAAGGTCAGCCCGATCTGCCCGTACGGCGGGTCCGCCTCCTCGACGAAGTGCCCCAGCGCGGCGAGCCGTTCGGCCAGTTCGACCACCCGGGTGCGCACCTCGGGCAGGAGCCGGGCGGGCACCGCCGTGAACGGCGGTTTGAGGGACAGCGCGATGCGCAGCCGTCCGGGATCGCGGCCGACGGCCCGGGACACGTCGAGGGCCGGCGGCCGGTGCGGGTCCTGCGGGTGGTTGCCGGCGGCCGCGTCCAGCAGCAGGGCCGCGTCGGCGACCGTGCGGGCCAGGGTGCCGTTGACGGTGATGCCCTGGAAGGACTCGCCGCGCGGCCAGGTCGAGACACGGCCGCGCTGCGGCTTGATCCCGACCAGATGGGTCCAGGCGGCCGGGATCCGCACCGAGCCGGCGCCGTCCGAGCCGAGCGCGGCGGGCACCAGACCGGCGGCGACCGCGGCGGCCGACCCGCCCGAGGAACCACCGGGCGTGTGGTCCGTGCTCCACGGGTTGCGGGTCGCGCCGAAGGCGGGCCCCTCGGTGAAGGGCCACTGACCGAACTCGCAGGTGTTGGTCTTGCCGATGATCACGGCCCCGGCCGCGCGCAGCCGCCGCACCGCCTCGCCGTCCTCGGCGACCGGCGGGAACTCTCCGCAGCAGCCGAACGCGGTCGGCTCACCGGCCACGTCCATGTCGTCCTTCACCGCGACGGGCACGCCGAGCAGCGGCTTCCCCGGGCCCTTCGAGGCCAGTTCCCGGTCCGCGGCGTCGGCTTCCGCGAGCGCGGCCTCGGCCCGGACGATCCGGAAGGCGTTCAGGTTTGCCTGGGTCGCCTCGATCCGAGCCAGCGTCCGCTCGACCAGCGCCCGCGCCGTCACCTCCCCTTCGGCCAGCGCACGGGCGGTCTCCGCCAGGCCTTCGCAACGGTCGAGCGTCATACGGACACCTCCGGAAGCGGCTTCTCTACCGAACGGTAACGTCCGGCGGCCGGTGGTGTAAGCCGACGACGGGAGTGGATGTTCACCCACCGGCCGCTTCCTTCTCACTGGGCGCGTCCGCCCCGGTTCAAACCATTGACCGCTCTCTGCCTCGCCCTTACCTTCTGAGCCCCCACGTCTGATCGAGTTGCCGAACTTGGTTCGGTATATCGAACCGCGCTGTTCAAGGGAGAGCCGCCCGTGACCCCACCCCCCGCCGCCCCGTCCCGCCGTACGCTGCTGCGCGCCCTGGCCGCCCTGCCCGCCTCGGCCGTCCTGCTCGGCGAATCCCCCGGACTGCTCGGCAGCGCCCTGGCCGCCGCTCCCCCGAACGGCTCGGCCACCCGCTACACCATCGTGCCGTTCCTCGACAGCGACGACGGGACGGTCAACGTCTACCAGTCGGACGACGCCACCGACTTCCGGCTGCTGCGCTCCGCCGCGTACACCCCGCCCGCGAACCGGATCCGCGACGCCAGTGTCATCAGACACACCGACGGGTTCTACTACCTCACCTACACGACGCACACATGGCAGGACCCCAGCACGACCATCGGTTTCGCCCGCAGCTCCGACCGGGTCGGCTGGACGTTCCTGTACGACTACACCGTGCCGATCGCGGGCCTGTCCCGCGCCTGGGCGCCCGAGTGGTTCGTCGACAGCGACGGCAGCGTGAACGTCATCGTGTCCTGCTCCACCACGAACGACGAGTGGATCTTCACGCCGTACCTGCTGAGGGCGACGAACTCGGCGCTCACGGCATGGAGCGCGCCGGTCGCCCTCTCGGGCATCGGCGCCAACCACATCGACACGTTCATCGTGAGGATCGGCTCCACGTACCACGCCTTTCCCAAGAACGAGACGACGAAGTACATCGAGTACGCCACCGCCTCGAACCTCACCGGTCCGTACACCATCCGCCGGACGGGTGACTGGGCGGGCTGGGGCAGCTACCGCGAGGGCCCGGCCCTGGTGCAGCTCGACAACGGCGGCTGGCGGATGTTGTTCGACGGCTACGGCGACGGGAACTACTACTACAGCGACAGCTACGACACCTTCGCCACCTGGTCGGCCCCGGCCGCCCTGCCCGCGATCTCCGGCACGGCACGGCACTTCACGGTCGTCAAGGAGACGGTCGCGGGCGGCCCGGCCCTGGCCCGGAACGGCACCCGCTCCTTCCGCTCGGTCAACTACCCGACCCGCTACTGGCAGCAGCAGTCCTCGCTGCTCAACCTGCCCGTGGTCAGCGCCGCCGGCACCACCGCCGAGAAGCGGTCCGCCACCTTCACGGTCGTCGCCGGCCTCGCCGACAGCGGCGGCTACTCCTTCCGGGACGCGACCGGTGCCTACCTGCGCCACTGGGACTTCCGCGCCCGCTTCGACCCGAACGACGGCACGAGCACCTTCGCCAAGGACGCCACCTTCGTCCTCCGGACCGGCACGGCCTCCGGCTCCGTCCGCTTCGAGTCGTACAACTACCCCGGCCGCTACCTGCGCCACTACGCCTACGAGCTCCGTGTGGACCGCTCCGACGGAACGGACCGGTTCCGGCAGGACAGTTCGTTCGTGCCGGTGACGGCCTGGGCTTGACCTGCACACCTGCTGACCTGGGCAATTGTGCTGGCGGTTGCGGAGTACTTCCCTCCACTTCCAAGGATTCCCCGGGAGTTCCCTGCCGAGTGTGCACTAGTTGTGCACTCGGCCGGGAAGCGCCGCCCACTTCTCGTGGGTGGACCAACGGGACTTCGCGATGCAGGGCGGAGCCGACGGGCGCGCGTGTGTCGAGTCGCTGCGCTTGCCGCGCAAGATGGAGTCTGCTGCCGTCGGGGGCGATTAGGTGTCTGGTGGCGAGCACGCGTTGAAGCCGCTACAGCGTTCATGCTGTGAGCCCCGCTGGTTGGACGTCCCGAAAGGGCCCTGGCGGTTCCGTGACCTGCTGTGCTTTGTGCCGAGTGACGGGTGCGGTGAGGGGGCGCAGCCTGATGGGAGAGGGTTCGTTCTCCAGTACACGGCGTGTGTCACCGGTTCGGGTGAGCCTGATGCGGGTCCCGGTTGTCACTGGTGCCCCCTATTATCCGCTCACCCGTATAGAGCCGGTTCGGAGCGGAGCGGTACGACATGGCACTTCGACGTCCATGGATCATCGAGGACAGCGCGATCGACTCACCGGATCAAGATCGCTTTGATCATCGGTCAGTGAGTCGCGAACTTCTCGATATTGTCCGCGGTTCCACTCAACCGCTCGCCGTCGGACTCCTCGGGCCGTTCGGCAGTGGCAAGTCCTCTGTCGTGCGTCTCCTCGCAGATGAACTGAGGGGTGACAAGAAGTGGGCGATCCTGCACTTGAGTGCCGAGCGACACAGCGGCTCAGCCCGTGCAAGAGGACTGCTGTACGGGCTCCTTGACGAAGCCCGGCGGCAGAGGCTCATCACTGACGGGAAGTGGGAATCCGAACGGGCAAGTCTGGACGGTGGGCGCCAGCGCACTGCGTCGCGCCCCACTGCGAATGCCGACAAGCCGGGGAGTGCGCGGTGGTTCAGCTACCCCGCAGCCGCCGGCGTAGCGCTGGCATGGCTTCTCGCCGCCCTGGTCACGATCTGGCTGCTCGGCACGCTTGCCGTGGCGGTCGGCCACCTGTGCGGCCTGGGAGTCGCTGTGTCGGCCTGGACCTGGTTCGCGGCTCCAGGTGCTAGACCGCTGGTAACCGCCTTGTCGGGCGCTGCCGTTGTGGCCTGCGTTCTCGGAACTGCCAAGGACGGCGCGCTAGCCATGCTGAAGAAGTATGAGATCATCCTCACCACACCGCGTCCGGAATCCACCGATGACCTGGAGCAGGTGTTTTCCGGACTGATCGAAGCCATCGACCGCCGGTTGATCATCGCCATCGATGACATCGACCGCCTGTCGGCAAGCGAAGTGCTCGAAGCCATCACCACCGTGCGCAGCCTTCTGCTTACCGGCACGTACCACAAACACCCGCCCGTGTTCCTGATCTCCTGCGACGAGGACATTGTCCGAGAGGCGATCGTCGGCGTGCGTCCGGGCCTGGCACACCGGCCTGTCCCGCACGCCCGGGCGAGCGAGCAGCAAGTGCCTGCCAAGGCCGCCGAGCGAAAGGCGACGGACGAGGCTGCACAGGAGTACTTGAACAAGTTGTTCACAGTACGGCTCGTGCTCCCCGCCCACCATGACGCAGATCTCCGGCAGTACCTTGAACACATCCTCACACAGCCTGAACCGCACCAACTGGTGGCCCAGCTGGGCGGCGTCTCGGCCCTGCGCGATGTACTGGAAACGCTGATCCACCCAGAAGTCCGTGATCCCCGGCATGCCATCCGCCTGCTCAATGCCTTCCTGGCCGACTACGGGCTCGCCATCCGACGTGAGCAGGACAACGGCACCACCGCCTGGATCGCTCGCGGTGAAGTCACCGGCCACCCCATCACCCTGGCTCGGCTAACTGTGCTGCGCCACGACTACCGGGCCCTGTACGACGCCATCCGCGCCGAACACGATCTGCTCGCGCTCCTGGATGACGCTCTGCTCGACAGGCCCAGAGCGCTCCGCGATCCGCTCCTTGAGCTCTACACCGTCAAGGCAGAAGAGGATGGCTCGGACGACGGATCCGAAGTCGACGTCGGTGCCCTGCCTCGTCTCGACACCGAAGCCCACCCCGGATTGCGCTATCTGCGGGCCACGGCCTTCCGGGCACGGATGGGACGCCCCGCACACCTGATGCCGCTCCTTACCTTGGGCTCCACTCCGGCCAGTCGTGCGTTGGGCAGTGACCAAGCCGCAGCCGTCCAACGCGAACTGCTTCAGCGCGATGCCGATGCCTTCCGCGATCGCCTCAAAGCCACGGGCACGCGCGAACGCGTGCTGCTTGCCGCGACCCACGCCCTAGACGCAGCGCGCTCTGGTCAGGACCTCGACAACACGATGACAGCCATCGTGCATGCTCTCGCCTCCACTCCCGGCCTCGCAGACCACCTCGACTCCAGCGACGACCCCGTCGGGCGCGCTCTGCTCAACCTGACCGACCGCATCGCCAGCAGACGCTCCCAGACCCGAGAAACGGTTGCCGCTCACTACCTGATCCAGATCCTCGATCTCATGCCCCCGGCTCACCTACCGTCCCTCTACGCCAGTCTCAGCGTGCCTCCTGCACCGGTCCCCGGAGTCACAGCCCAGGCAGATCAGCCGGCATTCGCCTGGGCTCAGGCACTGATCCACCTCTCTGCCAACGAGCACGGTCAGCACCTGCGACCGGCCGTGGAGAAGTACCTCCGTACCCTCGCCCGCGCCGGTGGGCCAGAGGACTTGAAAGCATGGCTCGTAGAGCATGCCGAAGCGTCCGCAGCACAGCGCGCCCTCTGGCCCCCCCACGCCTACCACGCTCTCCTGGCGATGGCGCCCCGCGCCGCGGAGAGCACCACCCCGGCCGAAGTGCGCCGCGCCATCAACGAGACCGCCGACTACCACCGCTGGCAGCCGCCAGTCATGCGCGGCGTTCTGGAATGGCTGACCGCCGACGACGACCCGCTGCGCAGGCATGCCGTGGACCTCTTGTGCCAGCTCACGGTTCCTGACGACGAATGGGGCCGAGCGACCGCCTCGGATGCGGCAACCGACGCCACGCTCGCCACAGAACTCCTCGAGCACGCGGCCACTTTCCTCATCGACGACGACGATGCCACGAGTTCCAAGGCGACTGTGGAACTACTCCATCGCTGGCTACGGACCCTCGGTGACCGCACCGCCCCCGACGGACGCCAGGTCAGCGCAGTTGTTGCCAGCGCACTCGGCCAAACCGCGCACACATGCCAGCAGCTCGCCTCAGCGGCAGCCAGCATCCTGCCCGACCTGCAACAGCAGGACGCGGCAACCTGCGCTGTGGCCATAGCCGGCCATCTCGGAGAGGTGGCCTCCACCGACGTCTCCGTGGCCGATGCGCTCGCGGAGGCTGTTCTGACCTTCATGCGGGTCAGGACCAACGACCCCGAGGCTCAGGATGCCGCTCGCGCCTGCCGTGCGGCCCTGACGGCCGGCCTCACCACCGATGAGGCCCAAGGCGTGTTCGCACGCCGACACCTCGCCGCGGTTATGACCACCGACGCGGGCCGAGAAGCGGGCGTAGCACTGATCGACGAATTCACCCCGCGCCTCGCACAGCACCACATGCCCCTCAGTGCGGATCACTTCTCTAGCCTCCATGTTCTGCTCGGTGACCCGGCAACGAGAGTCGCCCGTCTCGGCCAAGTAGTGCAACACCTCTACAGCCGCATGGGCACGCAGCCCGTTGAGAACGCAGGCTTCGTAGCCCACTACGTGGCGGATGAAACTGTCACCGTGCAATGGCTGGTATGGATCGCCCAGCACTGGGCCGCTATTCCTGAACGCGAGCGTTCACTCGCTGTGGGCGCAGCTCACCGTCCAGACCGGGCCCAAGGCAACGGACTTCCCAACCTGCTGGCCCAGCACCTCCTCGATACGGACGACGCCGAACCGTGGCAGCATGCTGCGCCCCTCTGGGACACAGTCACCCTCGATCGCCAAGTGGCCTTGCTCGTAGCCGCGAACGGCCGCTGCCCGGCCCTGACCGACCAAGCGGCCCAAGCCTCGGCAGACATCCTCGTCACGGCGCTGAACACAGCAAGTACCAGCGAACTACCTGCGCTTCTCGTTCTCATCTGTGCGAGTCCGCAAGCATCTCAGGCCATCTCCGACTACTTCGACGACACTATTGAGGCCCGCGAATGGAACGAATCGGACGCCGTCCTCATCGCTGTCGCATGCCCGGATCCCACGCCCTTGTGGAAAGTTCTATTGGCTGCCCTTTCCAAGGGGCAAGGCACGATCGAGCGCGTTGGTCCGCTCATCGCGGCTCTCCTCACGGGCACCCCCGGTAGCGCTCCCGGCAACCTCGTGGATGAGATCGCTCCTGTGCTCCGCGATGCGACCGCCAGCAGCGCGACCTTGCTTGGTTATGCCGTGCGGCCTGCACCTGACGTCGCCACGGCACTGCGACGCACCTTGCACGGACACAGCAAGACCACCGCGGAGAAGGAACGAACAACCGCGTTTAAGAAGGCGGCGGGCATCCGATGACAGACGAGGCAAGGGATTGTCCAACCCGTCCAGCCCCCTGGCGAGTCCGAACCATGCCTCGTCGTCATCATCCGCATTCCAGGGATGTGAGAATCCCAAGCTGCCGCGTCCTGCACCCGTTCCGTAGCGGGTAGCGTCGTTGGCTCTACAGGAAGAAGTCGTACCACTCGATGGTGGTGCCGATGAGGCTGGCGGCGACGATGCGCTTGAGGCTGGCGGGGGGGGGAGGAGGACATCGGCACCACTTCCTGCTGTTCGGCGGGGTCGTTTGTGTGTCGCCATACCGTAGGAATGTACAGGTCAGAGGCGTATGTGGTGGGACACCATAGTTCTGGGCGTTGTAGTGCGCGTGCATACCATGGAGGTGCTGACGGGGCGTCTTTGATGGCGCAATGAGGCCGCGAAGATACTGCCTGACTTGCTCAATTCCGACATGATCTGGGAAGTGCCGTGCTGACTCCCGTGCTGGTTTGGTGCTGACTAAGACCGTGTCCTACGTGGTGAGGCGGATGAGTCGCTTGTAGCAACACAGTGCGGCGGCGAGGCCGAGAAAGGCCAGGTAGTTGCGGGGGTGG
>NZ_JBEOXI010000254.1:0-11418 GCF_040296465.1 Streptomyces sp. NPDC002130 | reverse complement strand
CGTCATTCACGTTCTCTCTCGCGAACCGCGGGAGGTCGAGTTGTTCTCGGGCCGTCTCGACGCCGGCCGGTTGCGTGAGGGTCGGGGTTGTAGTGGGTGGCCTCGGACTGTTCGGGGTTGGAGTAGCGGATGCGCAGCGCGTACCGGCCGGCCCGGTCGGCCGTGACGGTGAACGTCGCGGTGTTGCCGTTGCCGGGGGCCCCGCCGATGCCCGTGATCGCCGTGCCGCCGGTGGCGAGGGAGAGCGGGGCGAGCGCGGCCGAGCCGGCGAGAGTGGCGTCCCCGGCCTCGTAGGTGCGCGCCGGCAGTGTGCCCTCGGTCGGGGTGACCGTGAGGCGGTCGACGAGGGTCGTGGCCGGACCACCGGTCACCGTCACCTTGTTGACGCCGCCGGAGAGGGAGACCGCCGCGCTGTTGCGGCCCTTGGCCAGGCGCAGGACGTCGTGGCCGTTGACGGAGAGCCGGGCGCCCGTTCCGCCGAGGGTGTCGACCCGGAGGGTGGCTTCGCGGTCGGCCGGTGAGTAGACCCAGAACGTCGCGCTCTGGTCCTTCGCGAGCCGGACCGCGCCCGAACCGGTGGCCGCCGGCTTCGGAAGGTCGTACACCGGGCGTGCCCCACCGGCCGGCCACGCCAGTTCGCCTTCGTACACCTGCGTGTCCGCCGAGGTGCGGGGGAGGGAGAGGGTCAGGCGGTCGACGATGGCGTCGCCCTTCGTCATGCGCTTGCCGTCGGCGCTCTTCGCGGTGAGCGTCAGGGTGTGCTTGCCCTTGGTGAGCTCGACCTTGGTGTCCGTGTGGTCCCAGACGACCCACTTGTAGCCGAGCGGCAGGTGCAGTTCCTGCTCGCCGGCTGCCTTGCCGTCCACGCGCAGGAAGACGTTGGTGGGGCCCTGCTCCTTGACCTTGTCGTAGGTGTTGAGGGAGTTGGCGAAGACACTCAGGTCGTAGGTGCCGTCCTCGGGCACGTCCACGGTGAAGTCGAGTGCGACGTCCGAGCCGGTGCGCAGGCCGCCCACGTCGTAGCCGCCGGAGGTGTAGAACTTCGACACGTCACGCGGTGAGCCCTCCGGGCCGTTCTTCGACCAGCCGGAGCCGGTGTGCGCGGCGTCCTCCGCCTCGTACGAGGACTGCCAGCGCACGGGCGGCGCCTGCGTGCCCTTCGCCTCCCCGGCCGGGCTGAGGACCACCTCGTAGGCCGAGGACTCCTTCAGGTCGGGCAGGGCGCCGTCGCCGAAGTCGAGGGCGACCGTGCCGTCGTCGCCGACCGTCAGGTTCGTCTCGGCGAGGAGCTTCGGACCGGACGAGTCACCGACCTGCCCGCTCCACTCGATCTCCCGCACCCAGGCGTGCACGCGCTTGCCGAATACCTTCTTCGGGACGCCCGCGAAGGTGATGTGGCCCTTGCCGGTGGACCCGCCGAAGATCAGCCGGGACTGCTTCTTCTTCTCGTCGAGGGTGGCGACGCCCTGCATGGTGTAGTTCTCGCCGGGGAACGGCGGGGTCACCTTCACCGTGTGGCCGCTCATCGAGGCGTACGAGTTCAGCAGCCACCACTGGCCGTTGCCCCGATTGGACTGCACCGCGGAGTCGGACAGGTTGCCGTCGATGTTCCAGTACGCGATGTCGGCGTCGACCTTGGACTCCTCAATCGCGGACACCCACTGGATCATCTGGCCCGGCACCGAGGTGTGGTAGTTGAACGCGTACTCGTTGATGTTGATCGGGAGTTGTGTGCCTTCCCGGTCGGTGCCCTTGAACAGGTCCTTCTCCCAGGCCCGGTACTTGGCGACGCTCTGGCGCACCGCCTCCGGGTGGCTCAGCTCGTGCCAGGTGATGACGTCCGGGAGGGTGCCGGCGGCCAGGGTGTGGGTGAGGAAGCCCTTCACCTGGTCGTAGAGGACGCTGGTGTTGGGCCCGGCGATGCGGGCGCCGGGCATCCTGCCCTTGATGAGCTTGTACGCGTCGTCCCAGGCGGCGAAGTAGTCGTCGGGGTCGTTCAGCCAGCTGACCTTGTCGTAGCTCCACTCGCCGGTGCCGAACATGTTGCCCTCGGGCTCGTTGAACGGCACGAAGACGATGTTGTCCTGGTACTGCTTCGGCAGCTTCAGGACCTGGTCGACCTGCTGGGCGATCTTCTCCTTGTAGAGCTTCAGTTTCTCCTCGGGCGTGTCGCCCGGCCACTGGTACGGGAAGCCGCGGTGGATGTCGGTCATGTAGATGTACACGTCGCCATCGGTGGAGTCGGCCAGCGGCTTCACCACCTCCAGGGCGTCGGCGCCGGGGTGCTGCGGACCGTCCTGCGCCTTGGTGGAGACCGTGCGCAGGCCCATGCCCTCCATGAGGTTGTTGGTGGGGACGTCCGGCCCGTACACGCCGTAGAGGGTGCCGGAGGCGCCGCCGTGGAACGCGCCGGTGTCCGAGCCGAGGTCGACGGTGAGCTCTCCCTCGCGGACCACGGTGACGGTGGCATTCACCGCGCGTCCGGCCGCGGTTCCGGCGACCGTGAAGGTGCCCGGCGCGGCGTACTTGTCGGAGGGTACGGAGTCCCAGGTGACGGGAGTGTCGCGGTCGTAGCCGTCGGAGTAGGAGGCGCGGACGGCGGCGGGCAGGGACGGGGCGGTCCCGGTGGTGGTACGGGCCTCGAAGGACGTGCGTGAGAGTTCCTGGAGGGTCGGCACGGCACCGACCGTACCGGCCACCTGCGCGGGGCTCAGTGCCGCGTGCCACACGGTGAAGTCGTCGATCGCGCCCCGGAGCAGCGGGTCCGGGTAGAGGGACTTGCCTATGTACCCGGCGGTGGTGGCCGAACCGTCCAGCAGGTCTCCCGCCTTGATGCCGGTCGCGGCGGAGGAGACCGCCACGCCGTCGAGGTAGGTGGTGAGCCGGCCGGCGGTCGTGTCGAGGGTGACGGTGACCGTCCGCCACTCGTCGGCGGGCAGGCTCGCATAGCCGCGGACCTGGGTCTCCGCGCCCCCGCCACCGGTGGTCACGGAGGTCTGGAACAGCCCGCTGCCGTTGTAGGGCGTGCTGAAGAGGTACTTGGTGGTGTCCGTGCCCAGGTCGAAGATCCGCTGCCAGGGCGACTTGTCACCGCTCCACTTCACACGGGCGGAGACGGTCAGGTCGGTCGTGCCGGCGAGCACCTGGCGCGGCAGGCGGACGTACGCGCCGTCGGAGGCGGGAGCACCGCCGGGCAGGGCCAGCGCCTTGCCTCCGGCCGCGCCGTCGACCGAGCGGGCGGTGGAGGCGTTCACCAGGGTCGCCGTCAGGCCGTTGCCGGAGCTGTCGGTGATCTTCCCGGAGGCGAGGTCGTCCTGGTCGAAGGAGTAGTGCGCGGCGGGCTGCGGTGCCTCGGCGGCCTGCGCGGGGGCGGCCGGTGCGGCCAGCAGGCCCGCCCCGAGGGTCAGTGCCACGGCGGCCGGGGCCCGGCGCCGCGTGAATCTGTCAGCGGATGGCATGGATGGCGTCCTCAGTCGTCGTGTCGTCGCTTCGACGAGCAGCGGTTCGTTCCGCAATGTCCGTCGAACCGGTTCGATCCGTGGCGTGTGCAGGGGGCAGGGGCACGTGTCGGGTGGCGGGTACGGCGGCTTCGCGGACAGAGGCATGAGAGTCTGCCTCGGCGCAGCCGAAGGGGTCGATGTGTCGAACCGGTTCGCGAAGCTAGCACTGGCATCTCGGGCCAGCAATCCCCGTGACACGAGGATCTTTCCGGGACATCCCGCCGACCAGCGAAGTGCGTCCCAGGTGTTGACAGGACTCGGGGCAGTTCCTACCTTCCTGCCATGCGAACCGGTTCGACGAGCCAGGAGTTGCCGTGAACATCGGGGAGATCGCCAAGCGTGCCGGTGTCTCGCGGAGCACCGTGTCCTACGCACTCAGCGGCAAGCGCCCGGTCTCGGAGGACACCCGCCGGAAGATCCAGCAGGTCGTCGACGAACTGGGGTACCAGCCCAGCGCCAGCGCCCGCGCCCTGGCCAACGGGCGGACCAGCACCATCGGGCTCGTCTTCCCGCCGGCCGGCAACCACTACACCGGCATGCAGCTGGACTTCATCGGCAGTGTCGTGGAGGCCGCCGCGGCCTACGACTACGACGTGCTGCTGTCACCGAGCGGCGTGGACAGCGACCGGTCCTTCCAGCGGCTGCTGGGGGAGCGGCGGGTCGACGGCGCCATCCTGATGGAGATCAGACTGGAGGACGACCGGGCCGACCACCTCGCCGCGCTCGACTTCCCGGCCGTCGCCATCGGCCGCACCGCCCACCCGGAGAGCGGCTGGTGGGTCGGCCTCGACCACACGGCACTGGCGGCGGCATGCGTCCACCACCTCGCGGACCTGGGCCACCGCAGGGTCGCATTCGTCAACCGCCCCGAGCAACTGCTGCGCGCCGGGTACGAGTCGGCACACCGCGGCCTCGACGGCTTCACCAAGGCCGCGGCCGAACGCGGGCTGACCGTGCGGACGTACTGCTGCGGGGACGACGCCGCCTCCGGCCAGGACTGCCTGGAACGGATCCTGCGCGACGACCCGGACACCACCGCCCTGGTCACCCTGAACGAGGCCGCGCTGGGCGGCCTGTACCGAGGACTGGCCCGGGCCGGCCGCCATGTGCCACGCGACTTCTCCGTCACCGGGGTGGTGGCGAGCCGGTGGGCGGAGACGGTTACCCCGCAGCTGACCGCCGCGGACGTACCGGCGGAGGAGCTGGGCCGGCGCGCCGTCGAACTGCTCGTGGAGCGGCTCGACCAGCCCGGCGCCCCCGCTCGGCACCACCTGCTGACACCCCCCATCTCGCTGCGGGCCAGCACCGGTCCCGCCACCGGCTCCCCACAGCCCTGACCCCCCCCGCTGCCTCCCTGTCTCCTCTTCTTCGAGCACACCGCCTCACCGCCTCCCTCCGGTGTGCCCGCTTCCCCCACATCGCCCCCGCCACGGCACCCCTGTGCCTAGAACGAAGGAACCCGCGATGCACAGCACCTCCAGACGGCGCCTCGCCGCAGTGGCCCTGTCGACCGTTCTCGCCGCCGTCGGCACCGCCTGCTCCTCCGGCTCGGGCAGCACCGACACCAAGGGCGCTGACAGCGGCACCTACACCATCTGGGACCCCTACCCCCAGTTCGCCAAGGGCTCGGCGTGGGTGAAGCTGCTGGACGCCTGCGGCAGCAAGGCCGGCGTGAAGGTCAAGCGGACCGGTTTCGACACCAGCGACCTGGCCAACAAGACGCTGCTCGCGGCTCAGCAGGGCAACTCCCCGGACGTCCTCATCGTCGACAACCCGGTGGTGTCCACGCTCGCCGACGCGGGCGTGCTCACCACGACCGACGAGAACAAGCTCGACACCTCCGCCGTGGACCCCAACCTCCTCGCGGCCGGCCAGTCGGACGGCAAGACCTACGGCACCCCGATCGGCGCCAACACCCTCGCGCTCTACTACAACAAGAAGGTCCTCAAGGAGGCCGGCGTCGACATCGCTTCCGTCAAGGACTGGAAATCGCTGACGGCAGCCCTGGAGAAGACCAAGAAGGCGGGCAAGAAGGGCATCACCTTCTCCGCGATCGGCACCGAGGAGGGCAGCTTCCAGTTCCTGCCGTGGTTCTGGGGCTCCGGCGCCGCCCTGACCGACCTCGACTCGCCCGCGGCCGTATCCGCGCTGTCCCTCTGGAAGAACTGGCTGGACAAGGGCTACGCCCCCAACTCCGTGCTCAACAACACCCAGACCACCAGCTGGCAGGAGTTCGCGAGCGGCGACTACGCCTTCGCCGAGAACGGCACCTGGCAGCTCGCGGCCGCCAAGAAGGCCGGCTTCGACTACGGCGTCCTGCCCATACCGGCCACCGGCGGAGGCAGCGCCGCGGCCCCGACGGGCGGCGAGTTCGTCACCGTCCCCGTCCAGAGCGACACCGCCCGCTACGCCACCACGGGCAAGCTCACGGCCTGCCTGACGAGCACGACCAACCTGTACGACACCGACACCACCCTCTCCTACGTCGCCCCCACCGACGAGGTCCGGAAGAAGCAGGTGGCGGCCGACCCCGCGCTCAGGCCGTGGGTCGACGCGGTCAAGGCGGCCAAGGGCCGCACCAGTGACGACCTGGGCACCAAGTACCCCAAGATCTCCGAGCAGATGTGGAAGGCCGTGCAGTCCGCCCTCAGCGGGTCCAAGTCGCCCGAGGACGCGCTGACCGCCGCGCAGGCCGCGGTCAAGTGATGTGGGCCCGATGAAGCAGACCGTCCATCCGCCGGACCACCGGTCCGCGCGGCTGAGGAACGGGGTGGACCACGCCGCCCCGCACCCGGCCCGCACCCCGGAACGCCGCCGGCCCACCTCCCCGCAGTGGGCCGCCTGGGCCTTCCTCACCCCGGTGACCCTCTATCTCGCCCTCTTCTACGCCTATCCGCTCTACCGCAACCTCGACCTGAGCCTGCGCAACTACACCGTCCGCTCCTTCGTCCAGGGCGACGCGCCGTTCACCGGCCTGGAGAACTACCGGAAGGTCTTCGACGACCCGACCTTCGCCCCGGCCCTGCTCCACACCGTGGTCTTCACCGGCGTGTGCCTGGCCTTCCAGTACGCCATCGGTCTGGCCCTCGCGGTCTTCTTCAACCAGCACTTCCGGCTCTCGGCGACCCTGCGCGCCCTGTTCCTCGTCCCCTGGCTGCTGCCGCTGATCGTGTCGGCCTCGACCTGGTCGTGGATGCTCAACAGTGACTCCGGCATCGTCAACGCGGCACTGCACGCCCTCGGCCTCGACCCCGTCAACTGGCTGACGTCACCGTCCTGGTCACTCACCTCGGTGATCATCGCGAACATCTGGATCGGCGTGCCGTTCAACCTGGTCGTGCTCTACAGCGGCCTGCAGTCCATCCCCTCCGGCCTGTACGAGGCGGCAGCCCTCGACGGGGCGGGAGCCTGGCGCCGCTTCTGGAGCATCACCTTCCCGCTGCTGCGCCCCGTGTCCGCGATCACGCTGCTCCTCGGGCTGGTCTACACACTCAAGGTCTTCGACATCATCTGGATCATGACCAAGGGAGGCCCGGCCGACGCCTCCACGACCTTCGCCACCTGGTCCTACCAGCTCGGCTTCGGCAACCTGCTGCCCGCCTTCGGCCCGGGCGCGGCCGTCGGCAACCTGCTGGTGCTGACCGCCCTGGCGTTCGGCCTCCTCTACATGAGGGTCCAGCGAAAGCAGGCGTACTCATGAAAAGCCGACGCACCTGGGGAAAAACCACCGTCGGCGTCCTGCTGACCGCGATCATGCTCTTCCCGGTCTACTGGATGCTGAACGTGTCCCTCACCCGCGACCAGGACATGCGCAAGTCCCCGCCCGACCTGTTCCCGGTCCACGGCACCCTGGCCGGTTACCGCACCGTCCTCGCCGAGCAGTTGCCCTACCTCGGCACCAGCCTGGTCATCGGCCTGGGTACCGTCGTCCTCACCGTGGCCCTGTCCGCCCCCGCCGGCTACGCCCTGGCCAAACTGCGCCCGCGCGGCGGAGGAGCGCTGAGCTTCCTCCTCCTCGCCGCGCAGATGATCCCCGGCATCATCATGGCGATGGGCTTCTACGCCATCTACCTGCAACTGGGTCTGCTCCAGTCCGTCCCCGGGCTGATCGTCGCCGACTCCACCCTGGCCGTTCCCTTCGCGGTGCTCATCTTCACCGCGTTCATGTCCGGCATCCCCGGCGAAATGCTCCAGGCGGCCCGGACGGACGGCGCCGGGCCCGTGCGCACCTTCTGGTCGATCGTCCTGCCGATGAGCCGCAACGCCGTGGTCACCGTCTCGCTCTTCGCGTTCCTGTGGTCCTGGTCCGACTTCGTCTTCGCCGGCACCCTCGTCAACGGCGGGGCGCACGAGCCGATCACCCTCGGCATCTACCACTACATCGGCAACAACAACCAGGAGTGGAACGCCATCATGGCCACCGCCGTCGTGGCCTCGCTGCCCGCCGCGGTCATCCTCGTCCTGGCCCAGCGCTACGTCGCCGCGGGTGTGACGGCCGGCGCGGTCAAGGACTGACCTCCCCCCTGCTCGAGAAACGAGTGACACCTCATGACCGCCGACCGCTCCGGCCCGGCCTTCTCCGTCCAGGACATCCCGTTCAGCACGTACGGATCCTGGTTCGGCATCTCGCCCGTGGTGGCGGAGAAGACGTACGCCGAGGATCTTCACCTCGTCTCCCACCAGAACGGCATGCACGCCGTCCTGAGCCTGACACCCCTGGACCCGGTCACGGGCGATCGGGCCGAGACCCGCGTGGCGGCGAGACCGGGTCTGCTCAGCTGGATCGGCACGCAGGGACGTGTCGACCTCGCCTACGAGTCGCCGGACACCGTGCGACTGCGGGGGAGCGGCCTTGGCATGGCCGTACGGGCGGCCGCCCCGACCCTGACGCCGTTCAGCGGAACCTGGTTCTTCCACGACGCCGCCGCCGGCGCCCACGTGTTCACGTCCTACGAGACGGGACGCCGGTACCGCGTCACCGCACTGTCCGGCACCCTCGACGCGACCGGGGCCCAGATGCTGGGCAGCGCCGAGCGCGGTCTCGCCACGGCCGCGGCGGCGGACGGGACCTGGGAGATCGCGATCGAGGAACTCGACGCCGCCCGCCCGCCGTACACGTCCGCGGCGGCCTTCGACGACATCGCGGCATCCGCTCAAGCCTCGTTCACCCGGTTCGTGGACGTGGTGGCTCCCTGGCGCTCCTCCGCCACCCCGGCCGCCGAACTGGCCGCCTACGTCGTCTGGTCGGCCACCGTGAACCCGACCGGTCTGGTCACCCGGCCCGCGGTGCTGATGTCCAAGCACTGGATGGACAAGGTGTGGAGCTGGGACCACTGCTTCAACGCCCTCGCCCTGGCACCCGGTTGCCCGGAACTGGCGCGGGACCAGTTCGCCCTGCCCTTCGACCACCAGGACGGCAGCGGCGCCCTGCCCGACTCGGTGACCCACTCCGAGGTCCTCTACAACTTCGTCAAACCGCCCATCCACGGCTGGGCCTTCGGCCACCTGCGCCGCCGCCTGCCGACGCCCCCCGGCCAGGCCGAACTGGACGAGACCTACCGGCGGCTGGAACGCTGGACGAACTTCTGGCTCACCGCCCGACGCGCCCCCGGCGCCGCCTTCCCCCACTACCAGCACGGCAACGACAGCGGCTGGGACAACGCCACCACCTTCGATCCCGAGCGGGTGGTCGAGACAGCCGACCTGTCCGCCTTCCTCGTCCTCCAGCTCCACGAACTCGCCCATCTTGCCCAGGAGTTGGGCCGAGACGACGAGGCCCTCCGCTGGGCGCGAGCCGCCGAGGAGACCCAGGCGGCACTGCTGGACCAGCTCTGGAGGGACGACCGTTTCGTCGCCCGGGGCGTGGTTACGGGGGACACCTGGAGCAGCGCCAGTCTCCTCGACCTCATGCCCATCGTGCTCGGCGAGCATCTGCCCGGCCACGTCAGCGGCGCCCTGGCCGACCACATCAAGGCCCACCTGACCCCGTACGGTCTCGCCACCGAACTGCCCACGTCCCCCCACTACCTCGACGACGGCTACTGGCGCGGCCCCATCTGGGCCCCCGCCACCGTCCTCGTCGAGGACGGCCTGCGACGCGCCGGCCACCACCGGCTGGCGGACGACATCAGCAGCCGCTTCCGCGCCCTGTGCGAGGCCCACGGCTTCGCCGAGAACTTCGACGCACTCGCCGGAACGGGCCTGCGCGACCGCGCCTACACCTGGACCGCAAGCAGCTACCTCCTCCTCGCGGAGGCGTACGCACTCCGAGGTGACCCTGACCTGATGTGAACCCCGTGGGCGGCGCTCATGACCGGGCGAGACGCGCGACCCGGTCATGCAGCCGCTGTACGTGGTCCTCGGACTCCGGCTTCATCAGGACGCTGCGCAGGATGCGGGCGCCGTCGGCATCGGCGGTGACCTGCGGGTGGCGTGCGGTGAAGGCGTCCCGGTCGGCCTTGAGGGTGCTCAGGAAGACGGGATCGGGGCCGGTCATGCCGTCGGCCAGGACGCGTGCCGACGCGGCGTCGACAGCGCTGAGGGTGGCGGGCTCCACCGCGGGGTAGTAGCCGACGATGTCCAACTCGGGCTGCTGGTACAGCTCCAGCTCGTCCGAGGCGGTGATCAGGTCGGCCCAGCGCAGGGCGGCCCGCCGGCCTGCCCCGAGGACACGGCCCAGTCCGTCGGGCGTGGGCGGGAGCACCTGGAAGGTGAGCCACAGGGCCGCGGCCGAGGCACCGGCGCGGGAACACTCCAGGCTGATCTCGCCGAGGTGCAGCTCGCTGGAGGTGAAGTAGGTGTAGGGCGAGTCGTGCAGGTAGAAGCGGCCCACCTCGGGGTCGCGGAAGAGGACGGCACCGCAGCCGTAGGGCTGGAGTCCGTGTTTGTGCGGATCGACGACGATCGAGTCGCACCGGGCGATCGCCCGCCAGGGCTGCGGGGGGAGCCCCTCCGGTCCTTCGGCGCCGGCGAGCAGGGTGAAGAAGCCGCCGTACGCCGCGTCGACGTGGAGCCGGACGCCATAGCGGTCTCTGAGGGCGAGGGCGGTGTGGATCGGGTCGATCGCTCCGAGGCCGGTGGTGCCGGCGGTGAGGACGACCGTGCCGACCTCTCCCGTCCGCAGGATGTCCTCGAGTGCGTCGAGGCTGATGCGGCCGCGGTCGTCGGCCGGGATCGGGTACCCCTTCATGCCCAGGACGTGACACATGCGGCCGTGGGTGTAGTGGGCGTCGGCGCTGTAGGCGATGCCGCGGCCGGGGTGGAGCTCGCGGGCGACGAAGAGAGCCTCGAGGTTGGCGATCGTGCCGCTGGTGGTGAGGTGGCCGAGGTGGGTGTCGAAGCCGAACATCGAGGCCAGCTGCGCGACGGCCTCGCGTTCCATGCGGGCGGTGGCGGGGCCGCCGTCCAGGGCGTGGTTGTTGGGATTGATCAGCATCGTGGTGAGGTGGCCGACGATCGCCGCCGGGTGCGGGGGCTTGAGCATCTGCCCGGCGTAGCGCGGGTGGAAGAAGGGATAGTTCTCCTTCAGCCTCCCGGTCAGCTCCTCGAAGGCGGCGGCGAAACGGTCGTCGTCGACGAGGAGGGACGGGTGCTGCTCATAGGGGCCGAAGGTGTCGGCCCACTGCTGTATCGCGTCGTTGGCCCGGCCGAGCCAGTGCTGAAGGTCCACTGACTTCCCTCTCTGTCGACGTGCTGGGTGGTGGCCCCACCTTAGGAGTTCGTTGACTATTCAGCAATTGATTGCTCAGTAATTGAGACGGCAGTAGGTGAAGAAGCACTAAAGTCGGCGGGGTGAACACCGCGAAGCGCGAGAACGACGAGGCCGCCCGAGCCGCCGACAGCCGGCTCGTCCACGACTTCGGCCTGCTGATCAAGACCGCCACCCGCCTGGAACAGCGGATCGACACGGCTCTGCGCA
>NZ_JBEOXI010000253.1:0-11421 GCF_040296465.1 Streptomyces sp. NPDC002130 | reverse complement strand
TGGCTTAACCCCCGTACGGGGGCCCGTCGCCCCCGTGCCGACGGGCCCCGTGTGACGGGAATGTGCCCGGCCCCGGAGGCGGTTGAAGCCTCCGGGGCCGGGTTCAGAGCTGCTTTTGAGGGTTCCGTACGGGCTGTACGACGGGTGGCGTAGACGCGCTCACGCCCCGTGGTGTTCCGACAGTCCCGGCCAGTCGTCCGGGCCGCCGCCCTGCCACTCGACGAGGTCGCTCTCGGCGACGTCGGTGACGTACAGGTCGGCCAGGCGCAGGATCTCGGCGACGTCGTCGGTGTGGGTGGCGACGCCCAGCGGCTCCTCGCCCAGGGTGACCCGGCGGGAGCCGTCCAGGGCGGGGGCGTGGACCACGACATGCGGATGCTCGGTGGGAGGTGCCATGCCTTCAGGCTGCTGCGAACGGGACCGATCCGCACCCTGAGAAGGGTTTGGCCGTCCGGCGGCGCGAGGCTGGGCGCGACAGGACGTTCGCGCCGCCGGACGGGGTCGAGGGGGAGAGGGGTGGGTGGTGCTGGGACCGCGGCGGGTGCGACGGGCTCCGGGGCCGGCGTCCCTCAGGTCGAGAAGCCGGTCCGGGCCTTTCACCACCGCACTGGCTCGCACGCCGCCGCGGTCCGCGCCCTGACCGTGTCCGTGCCCGGGGGACCACCCCTCATCCGGGTCGCCCCGTGCGGTCGGGCACGGTCAGGGAGTCAGTCCTCGCGCAGGGCGCGGACCGCCTCCTCCACGCGCCGCCCGTACTCGGGGTCGGCGGCGTGGAAGTGCGCGAGGTTCTTCTCGATCACGTCGTCGCGGGAGACCTTGGACAGGCCGCCCGCGATGTTCGCGACCAGACGGGACTGCTCCTCGGCCGACATCAGCCGGAACAGCTCGCCCGCCTGGAAGAAGTCGTCGTCCTTGGTGTGGAGCGGGGCCTCGTGGGTGCCGGTGTGCCCGGTCACCGCCAGCGGCGCCGACAGCGGGCGGCCGGTCTCGACCGGGCCGTCGTAGGAGTTCGGCTCGTAGTTCTTGGCGTACCGGCCCTGCGGGTTGACCGCCATGAGGCCGTCCCGGCCGTAGTTCTGCGCGGTAGTGGCGCGGGGGGCGTTCACGGCCAGCAGCGTGTGGTTGACGCCCAGGCGGTAGCGGTGCGCGTCCGCGTAGGCGAACAGCCGGCCCTGGAGCATCTTGTCGGGGGAGGGGCCGATGCCGGGCACGAAGTTGTTCGGCGAGAACGCGGCCTGCTCGACCTCCGCGAAGACGTTGTCCGGGTTGCGGTCCAGCACCAGCCGGCCCACGCGCCGGAGCGGGTAGTCCTGGTGCGGCCACACCTTGGTCAGGTCGAACGGATTGAAGCGGTAGGCCGCCGCCTCGGCCGCGGGCATCAGCTGGACGTGCAGGGTCCAGGACGGGTGCACACCGCGCTCGATGGCCTGGAGCAGGTCCGTCTGGTGCGAGTTCGGGTCCTTGCCCGCGATCTCGGCGGCCTGCTCGCTGCTCAGGGAGCGGATGCCCTGGTTGGTCCTGAAGTGGTACTTGACGAAGAAGGCCTCGCCCCGGCTGTTCGTCCACTGGTAGGTGTGCGAGCCGTAGCCGTTCATGTGCCGGTACGAGGCCGGGATGCCGCGGTCGCCCATCAGCCAGGTCACCTGGTGCGTGGCCTCGGGGGAGTGCGCCCAGAAGTCCCAGACGTTGTCCGGCTCCTGACGGCCGGTGAAGGGGTCGCGCTTCTGTGAGTGGATGAAGTCGGGGAACTTGATCGGGTCCTTGATGAAGAACACCGGGGTGTTGTTCCCGACGAGGTCGTAATTGCCTTCCCCGGTGTAGAACTTCACCGCGAAACCGCGCGGATCGCGCACCGCGTCCGCACCGCCGAGCGAGTCGGCCACGGTCGAGAAGCGCACGAAAACCTCGGTGCGCTTGCCGACGCTGCCGAGGAAGTCGGCGTGGGTGAAGTCCGTGACGTCGTCGGTCACTTCGAAGTGGCCATAGGCGCCCGAGCCGCGGGCGTGCACCACCCGCTCCGGGATGCGCTCACGATTGAAGCGCGCCAGCTTCTCCAGCAGATGCTGGTCCTGGAGCAGAAGCGGGCCGCCGACGCCGGCGGTGGCGGAGTTCTGGTTGTCGGCGACGGGGGCGCCGGACTCGGTGGTGAGCACGCGCTGCGACATCGTGACCTTCCGTACGAGAGGACAGCGGAAATAGGTTTCCGCTTCGTGGAGCCTAGGGTCGGGTTGATCGGAGCGTCAACAATTTGTTGAAGCAGTGGGCAGGGCTGGTTCCGGGCGGCGCCGCCGCTCTGGGCGCGACAGGACAGGTGTCAGCGGCGGCGCCGCCCGGGGATCGGGGACCCCCGGGGTCACGAGGGTCGAGAGGGGGTCGGAGGGGTGGTCAGACCTGGGCGCCGGAGAGCCGCTCCACGGCCCGCAGCAGCGCCGAGTGGTCCAGGCCCCCGTCGCCCTGCGCCCGCAGGCTCGCGACCAGCTGGGCGACCACGGCACCCACGGGCAGGGCCGCGCCGACATTGCGGGCGGCGTCGGTGACGATGCCCATGTCCTTGTGGTGCAGGTCGATCCGGAAGCCGGGCTTGAAGTCCCGGCCGAGGAAGTTGTCCTTCTTGCGGGTCAGCACGGTCGAGCCGGCGAGTCCCCCGTTGAGGACGTCCAGGGCGGCCCTCAGGTCCACGCCGGACTTCTCCAGGAAGACCACGGCCTCGGCGCACGCCTGGATGTTCACCGCGACGATCAGCTGGTTGGCGGCCTTCACGGTCTGGCCGGAGCCGTGCGGACCGCACAGCACGATGGTCTTGCCGAGCGCTTCGAGGATCGGCTTCGCGGCGTCGAAATCGGCCTGCTCGCCGCCGACCATGATGGACAGTACGGCCTCGATGGCACCGGCCTCACCGCCGGACACCGGGGCGTCCAGGACGCGGATGCCCTTGTCCTTCGCCGCCTTCGCCAGGTCGACCGAGGTCTGGGGCGTGATCGAGGACATGTCGATCAGCAGCGCGCCGGACCGTGCGTTCTCCAGGATTCCGTCGGGGCCGTAGGCGATGGCCTCTACCTGCGGAGATGCGGGGACCATCGTGATGACGACGTCGGCGTCCTTGACGGCCTCGGCGATCGATGAGGCGGCGGTGCCGCCGGCGGCGGCCAGGCGGTCCAGCTTGTCCTGCTCCAGCGTGTAGCCGGTGACCTGGTAGCCCGCCTTGATCAGGTTCTCGGACATGGGGGAGCCCATGATGCCGAGTCCGATCCAGGCGACCTTGGGGAGTGTGCTCATGATGGGGTGCCTTTCGGATGGGGTCAGCGGGACAGCCAGTCGAAGGCCTCGGCGCTCGGGCGGTCGCCCGGCTTGTACTCGAGGCCGACCCAGCCGTCGTAACCCGCCTTCTTCAGCTGGTCGAGGAGGTCTTCGAGGGGCAGCGAGCCCGTGCCCGGCGCGCCACGGCCGGGGTTGTCGGCGATCTGGACGTGGCCGGTCTTCGGGGCGAACCGCTCGATCACCGACGGGAGGTCCTCGCCGTTCATGGACAGGTGATAGAGGTCCATGAGGAAGCGCGCGTTGTTCAACCCCGTCGCCTCGTTGACCTTGTCGACGACCTCGACGGCGGCGGACGCGGACACCAGCGGGTACAGGGGTGACTCCGGCTCGTTGAGCGCCTCGATCAGCAGTACCGCGCCGATCCGGTCGGCGGCCCGGGCCGCGAGGCTCAGGTTCTCCAGCGCGAGCGCGTCCTGCTCGGCCGGGTCCACGCCCTCGACGCGGTTGCCGTACAGGGCGTTGAGCGCCGTGCAGCCCAGGGAGCCGGCGAGGTCGGCGGCCACGTCGATGTTGGCGCGGAACCGCTCCGACTCCTCACCGGGGAGCGACAGGGCTCCGCGGTCCGGGCCCGGAAGCTGTCCGGCGTAGAAGTTCAGGCCGGTGAGCCGGACTCCGGCGTCCTCGATCGCGCGCTTCAGGGCGTCGAGCTCGGACTGCTCGGGGACGGGTGCATCGACCCAGGGCCACCACAGTTCGACCGCGGTGAAGCCCGCCGCGGCGGCCGCCGCGGGGCGCTCCAGGAGGGGGAGCTCCGTGAAGAGGATCGACAGGTTGACGTTGAAGCGCTGGTCTGCGAATCCCATCGGGGCGGCGCTCCCTTCCTTGTCTGCCGTGGCGGGTCTCCCACGGTGTGCATTCCATATTCCGTATGGTGGAATCTTGTTTCTGCTCAACGGAAGATTGCCTGTGAGGTGCGAGGGCTGTCAAGAGGGGCTGCCGGAAAGTCCGTCCCGCGCGTTAGGTTGAGCGCGTGCGACTGAGAGTGGAGTTCACGACCGAGCCGTTCGACCTGGACGAGGCACCCGCGCACGCCGTGGTGGCCCGCGAGGTCGTGGAGGCCGCCGAGCTGGACGCCGTGGACGTGGGCCCGTTCGGCAACACCGCGGAGGGTGGTTCCGACGCGGTGCTCACCGCCGTGGACGCCCTGCTCCGCAAGACCCTGGAGGCAGGTGCCACCCGGGTGACGCTCCAGGTCAACGTGGTCGAGGAGGGCGAGGCGTGAGTGGCGCGGGGGACGAGCCGTTCATCGCGGCCGTGAAACCCCTGGTCGACGCCATGGGCGGCGAGATGATCCCGCCCGACGAGGCCGGTCCCGACGATGTCGTCCTCGCCTGGGAGGGCCGGGATGCCGTCGCCGTGCGACTGCCGCAGCTCGCCGACTCCCTCGATCACATCCTGGCCGCCATGGAGCGCCGCAAGGGCATGCCGCTGGCCGATCTGGACCGCAGGGCCAAGCAGGAGGTCGTACGGATACTCGAGGCGCGCGGCGCCTTCTCCGTACGGCACGGGGTGGAGACCGTGGCGAGCGCCCTCGGCGTCAGCCGCTTCACCGTCTACAACTACCTCAACCGCGAGAAGGGGGCCTGACCGGCGCCGGGCGTTTCAGCCGGGTTTCGCGCCACCGAATTTTCAACAAACTGTTGACGTGCTGTCGGGGGAGGGCGTTAGCTAACGGCACGCCCGTTCAGCACGAAGGCCGAATCCGGCCACGGAGGCTCCCGTGACGTCCACTTCCACGCCGCCGGGCCTGACCCGGTTCAACACCCTCGAGGAGCACGCGGCCTTCACCGCACTCCACGAGGCGTGCGCCGCCACGGCGTGGGCGAAGCGCCTGCTGGCCGCCCGCCCCTACGCCACCTGCGAGGACCTGTACGCCGCGAGCGACGCCGCCATGGCGGAGCTGACGACCGGGGACCTCGACGAGGCGATGGCCGGCCACCCGCCCATCGGCCGTCCCAAGCCCGGCGACCCCACCTCGGCCCGGGAGCAGCGCGGCATGGCCGGCGCCTCCGACGCACTCAAGGCGGAGATGCTGGAGCTGAACCTCGCCTACCAGGAGAAGTTCGGCCATGTCTTCCTGATCTGCGCCACCGGCCGCACCGGCGAGCAGATGCGCGACGCGGTCAGGGAACGGATCGGCAACACGCCGGAGCGGGAGCGGGAGATCGTCCGCACCGAGCTGGGGAAGATCAACCGCATCCGCCTGGCCCGACTCGTCGAAGAGGAAGCCTGACCCCATGAGCACGAGCACCACCGCCTCCGTGTCCACGCACATCCTGGACACCAGCGTCGGCCGCCCCGCCGCGGGCGTCGCCGTTCGCCTGTCCGCCCGCGCGGGCCGCGCGGCGGCCTGGCAGGAGCTCGGCGGCTCCGCCACCGACGCGGACGGCCGGTGCAAGGACCTCCCGGCACTGCCGGAGGGCACCACCCACGTACGGCTCGACTTCGCGGTGGAGCCGTACTTCGAAGAATCCGCGAAGAAGCAAGCCGATGCGCAGCAGGACGCCCCCGCGAATCGGGACAGCGGCGCCGGTGTGTTCTTCCCGGAGGTGGCGATCACGTTCGCCGTCGTACCGGGCGAGCACTACCACGTACCGCTGCTGCTCAACCCGTTCGGCTACTCCGTTTACCGAGGGAGCTAGCTACATGACCGTCAATTCCCGCCCTGCCCGCCCTGTGATCCTGGGACAGAACCAGTACGGCAAGGCCGAGAACCGAGTCGTCAAGATCACGCGGGACGGCGCCACCCACCACATCAAGGACCTCAACGTCTCCGTCGCCCTGAGCGGCGACATGGACGAGGTCCACTACTCCGGCTCGAACGCCAACGTCCTGCCGACCGACACCACCAAGAACACGGTGTACGCGTTCGCCAAGGAACACGGCATCGAGTCGGCCGAGCAGTTCGGCATCCGCCTCGCCCGGCACTTCGTCACCAGCCAGGAGCCGATCCACCGGGCCCGGATCCGCATCGAGGAGTACGCCTGGGAGCGGATCGAGGCCTCCGAGGCCACCTCGCAGTTCATCGGCGCCGACGAGGTCAAGCACTCCTTCGTCCGCAAGGGCCAGGAGGTCCGGCTGACCCAGATCACCTACGACGGCTCGTCGTGGGAGGTCGTCTCCGGCCTCAAGGACCTGGTCGTGATGAACTCGACCAACTCCGAGTTCTGGGGCTACGTCAAGGACAAGTACACGACGCTGAAGGAGGCCTACGACCGCATCCTGGCCACCGAGGTCTCCGGCCGCTGGCGGTTCAACTGGACCGACGACGAGCAGCGCATGCCCGACTGGGAGAAGTCCTACGAGCAGGTGAGGAAGCACATGCTCCAGGCCTTCGCCGAGACGTACTCGCTCTCGCTCCAGCAGACCCTGTACCAGATGGGTTCGCGGATCATCAACAACCGCAGCGAGATCGACGAGGTTCGCTTCTCCCTCCCGAACAAGCACCACTTCCTGGTCGACCTGGAGCCGTTCGGGCTGAAGAACGACAACGAGGTGTACTACGCCGCCGACCGCCCCTACGGCCTGATCGAGGCGACGATCCTGCGGGACGGCTGCGAGGCGCGGATCCCCGAGGACCTCACCAACCTCTGACGTTCCCCCTTTCGGCACCCGTGGCCGGGGAACCCTCCTCCCGGCCACGGCACTCAAAACTCCCGGGGTCCTGCCGTGCCCTCACCAATTCAGCACACTTCGTGAAAAGGGACGAACCATGGCAGCAGACCGGCGCATCGTCATCGAGAACTGCGCGATCGCGACCGTCGACGGACACGACACCGAGTACGCCTCCGGGCACGTCGTCCTCGCCGGCAACCGCATCGAGTCGGTCGGCGCGGGCGCGGCCCCCGAGGGCCTGGAGAACGTCGCACGCCGCATCGACGCCTCCGGCCACCTCGTGACGCCCGGCCTGATCAACACCCACCACCACTTCTACCAGTGGATCACCCGCGGCCTGGCCACGGACCACAACCTCTTCAACTGGCTCGTCGCGCTGTACCCGACCTGGGCGCGCATCGACGAGCCCATGGTCCGCGCGGCAGCCCAGGGCTCGCTGGCGATGATGGCGCGCGGCGGCGTCACCACGGCCATGGACCACCACTACGTCTTCCCGCGGGGCTCCGGCGACCTCTCCGGCGCGATCATCGGCGCCGCCCGCGACATGGGCGTCCGCTTCACCCTCGCCCGCGGCTCCATGGACCGCAGCGAGAAGGACGGCGGCCTCCCCCCGGACTTCGCCGTGGAGACCCTCGACGGTGCGCTCGCGGCCACCGAGGAGACCGTGCGGCAGCACCACGACTCCTCCTTCGACGCCATGACCCAGGTCGCCGTCGCGCCCTGCTCGCCGTTCTCCGTCTCCACCGAACTGCTCCGCGACGGCGCCCAGTTGGCTCGCCGCCTCGGCGTCCGGCTGCACACCCACGGCTCGGAGACCGTGGAGGAGGAGAAGTTCTGCCACGAACTGTTCGGCATGGGCCCGACCGACTACTTCGAGTCCACCGGCTGGCTCGGCGAGGACGTGTGGATGGCGCACTGCGTCCACATGAACGACTCCGACATCGCCGCCTTCGCCCGGTCCCGCACCGGCGTCGCCCACTGCCCGTCCTCCAACGCCCGCCTCGCGGCCGGCATCGCCCGCGTCCCCGACATGCTCGCCGCCGGCGTCCCCGTCGGCCTCGGCGTCGACGGCACCGCCTCCAACGAGTCCGGCGAACTCCACACCGAGCTGCGCAACGCCCTGCTCATCAACCGCCTCGGCGGCCACAAGGAGGCCGCCCTGAACGCCCGTCAGGCCCTGCGCCTCGGCACGTACGGCGGCGCCCAGGTCCTCGGCAGGGCCGCGGAGACCGGCTCCCTGGAGCCCGGCAAGCTCGCCGACCTCGTGCTGTGGAAGCTGGACACGCTGGCCCACGCCTCCATCGCCGACCCGGTGACCGCCCTGGTCTTCGGCGCGGCCGCCCCGGTCACGGCGTCCTTCGTGGACGGCCGGCAGATCGTCGAGGACGGACGGCTGCTCACGGCCGACGAGGACGCCATCGCCCGCGCCACGCGGGACGAGGCCCGGCGGCTGGCGAGGATCGCCGCCGAGGCCTGAACACCCCGATGACTCCGGCCGGGAGGGACGGCTTCCGGCCGGTGGCCGTGGACCCGAGCGGGGTCCACGGCGGTCGTCTCCGGGGCGCGTACACACACGCGCCCCGGAACGGCCACCCCCGTCACCACCTGCATGTCCGGTCCCTCCCCCAAGCTCTCGGCTTCGCTCGAGCAGGGAGGTACCCCCATGACCACACCCGCACCACCTCCCTGACACCCACGGCGGCCCTTCCGCGCAGCCGTGCAACCGACCGGAGGGACGCCGCCGTGGCCGACCACCCCGTTGACGAAAAACTCCCCGCGCTCAAGATGGCGACGACCGGCCTGCAGCACGTGGCCGCCATGTACGCGGGCGTCGTCGCCCCGCCCCTGATCGTCGGCGCGGCCATCGGCCTCACCGCCACCGACCTGACCTTCCTCACCGGCGCCTGCCTGTTCACCGCGGGCCTCGCCACCTTCCTGCAGACCCTCGGCATCTGGAAGATCGGCGCCCGGCTGCCGTTCGTCAACGGCGTCACCTTCGCCGGGGTCGCCCCCATGACCGCGATCGTCGCCTCCACCGAGGACAAGTCCGACGCCCTTCCCATCATCTTCGGCGCGGTCATCGTCGCAGGCCTCCTCGGCTTCCTGGCGGCCCCCGTCTTCTGCAAGGCGATCCGCTTCTTCCCACCCGTGGTCACGGGCACGGTCATCACCCTGATCGGCATATCGCTGCTCCCCGTCGCCTTCGGCTGGGCTCAGGGACCCGACCCGACGGCGCACGACTACGGTTCGGTGACCAACCTGGGCCTCGCCGCCGTCACCCTGCTGATCGTGCTGCTGCTGCGCCGCTTCACCACGGGCTTCGTCAAGCAGATCGCCGTGCTGCTCGGCCTGGTGATCGGCACGCTCATCGCGATCCCCTTCGGCGCCACCGACTTCGGCCCCGTCGCGGACGCGGCCGTCATCGGCTTCCCGACGCCGTTCCACTTCGGAGCCCCGCAGTTCCAGCTCGCCGCCATCATCTCGATGTGCGTGGTGATGGTGGTGTCGATGACCGAATCGACCGCCGACATGCTGGCGCTGGGCGAGATCGTCGACCGCCCGGCCGACGAGCGGACCATCGCGGCCGGCCTGCGCGCCGACACCCTCGGCTCGGCGATCAGCCCTCTCTTCAACGGCTTCATGTGCAGCGCCTTCGCGCAGAACATCGGCCTGGTCGCCATGACGAAGATCCGCAGCCGGTACGTCGTGGCGGCGGGCGGCGGCTTCCTGGTGCTGATGGGCCTGTGCCCGATGGCGGCCTCGCTGATCGCCGTCGTACCGCGCCCGGTGCTCGGCGGTGCGGGCGTGGTCCTGTTCGGCTCGGTCGCCGCCAGCGGCATCCAGACCCTGGTCCGGGCCGCCCTGGACAAGGACAACAACGTTCTGATCGTGGCCGTCTCCCTGGCCGTCGGCATCATCCCTATCACGGCGCCGGAGTTCTACCACGCCTTCCCGGAGACGGCCCGGATCGTCCTGGACTCCGGCATCTCGACGGGCTGCGTGGCGGCCGTGCTGCTCAACCTGGTCTTCAACCACCTGGGCCGGAGCGGTCGCGACGCCCACGACGTGACCCACCCGATGGAGGCGGGCGAGGAACTCGCGGGCGTACCGAAGGCGTCGGCCGCGTCATGAGCCCGCCGGACTCCGCTTAGGCTTCTGCCTTGGTCAACTCATGGTTGACCGGGGGATCAGGGGACGAGGGGGAGACGGGCCGATGAACCACGCGACCGGGGTGTTCCAGCCGTTGCGGGCGGACGATCCGCCCGTGGTCGCCGGGTACCGCCTTGCGGCTCGGCTCGGCGCGGGCGGCATGGGCCGGGTCTACCTGTCGCACACGCAGGGCGGCCGGCCCGTGGCGATCAAGGTGGTACGGCCGGAACTGGCCGACGACCCTGCCTTCCGGCGCCGGTTCCGCCGCGAGGTGGAGGCGGCCCGGCGGGTGCGGGGCGCCTACACCGCCGAGCTGATCGACGCCGACGCCGACGGCACGCCGCCCTGGGCGGCCACGCTGTACGTCCCCGGCCCGTCCCTGACCGACGCCGTCGCCCGGCGCGGACCGCTGCCGGTCCCCGCGGTGCTGTGGCTCATGGCCGGGGTGGCCGAGGCGCTCCAGGCCATCCACACCGCCGGCATCGTGCACCGGGACCTCAAGCCGTCCAACGTGCTGCTCGCCGCCGACGGACCGCGCGTGATCGACTTCGGCATCTCGCTCGCCGCCGACTTCACCTCGCACACCGTCACCGGCGCCGCCGTCGGCACGCCCCACTTCATGGCTCCCGAGCAGGCGTCCGCGGGTGAGGTCACGGCGGCGACCGACGTCTTCGCACTGGGCCAGACGGCCGCGTTCGCGGCCCTGGGCCGCCCGCTGTACGGGGAGGGCTCCGCGGTCGGAGTGCTGTACCGGATCGTGCACGACCAGCCCGACCTGTCCCTGCTGCCCGAGCAACTCCGACCGCTGTTCGCCCGCTGCCTGGCCGCCGACCCGCGGGACAGGGCGGAACTGGCGGAGATCGTGGACTGGTGCCGGCAGCGCCTGGAGGCGGACGCGGGCGCGGGCCCGGCCGTCTGGCGGGACGTCATGGGAACGGAGCCGACGGTCCCGTCTTCGCTCCCCACCCCCACGCGGTTCCTGCCCGAGCCGCTGGTCGTCACCCAGCCCCAGCCGCTGCCGGCCGGGCCGGGGGAGCGGCGGGCGCGAAGACGGCGCAGCGCCCTCCTCACGACCGCCGCGGTGGCGGCCGGCGCTCTGGTCCTGACGGGGCTGGCGTGGACGGTCGCGGACGCGGGGAGCAGGTTCGGCGAGTGGGTGGCGGGCGCACCGTCCACACCGGGCCCACAGGAGTCCGGGCGGGCGTCGGGGCCGGCGTCGTCGTCGGCCTCCGAAGGCCGGACCGGAGCGTCGGGGGCCGACAGCCGGACACCGGCGGGGGTCGCCCCCTCCCCTACGAAGTCCGCGTCACCGCAGGTCGAGTCGCAGGCGCCCCTGAT
>NZ_JBEOXI010000252.1:0-11421 GCF_040296465.1 Streptomyces sp. NPDC002130 | reverse complement strand
CCCACGGCCTCGACGACCCCGGCCAGTTCGTGCCCTGGCACGTGCGGCAGGGTGATGTCCGGGTCGTGGCCCTGCCAGCCGTGCCAGTCGCTGCGGCACAGCCCGGTGGCCTCGACCCGTACGACGACCCCGTGCTCCGCGGGCTCCGGGTCCGCGACCTCCCGCACCTCGGCCGTCTCCCCGTACCGCTCGAACACCACGGCCCGCATGGACCCACCCGCCTTCCGTTCATGTCCGGGAGCGCCGACCCCCCTCGCGCCCGGTCAGTCGTTTCCCGGTCGGTCGCGCCTCGGGGGAACGCTAGCCCCGGGCCCCGACCTTGTCCCGGGTCGGTTCCGCCTCCCCCGCCGGTGCGGGCTTCTCCCCCTCGCTCAGGCCGAAGCGTTCGTGGAAGCGGCGCAGGGGGCCCGGGGCCCACCAGGTGGCGCGGCCCGTGAGGCGCATGACCGCGGGGACCAGGAGACTGCGGACGATCATCGCGTCCATCAGGACCGCCAGGGCGATGCCCAGGCCGAGCATCTTGGTGTTGGTCACCCGGGAGGTGCCGATCGCGACCATGACCACGGCCAGGATCACCGCCGCCGCCGAGATCAGCCCGCCGGTGCGCTGGAGGCCGTGGCGGACGGCCTGGTCGTGGTCGCCGGTGTGGTCGTACTCCTCCTTGATGCGGGAGAGCAGGAACACTCCGTAGTCCATGGACAGGCCGAAGGCCACACAGAACATCAGGACCGGGAGGGTCGTCTCGATGGATCCGGGGCTGGTGAAGCCGAGCAGGCCGGACAGGTGGCCGTCCTGGAAGACCCAGACGACCGCGCCGAACATGGCCGTCAGACTGAGCGCGTTCAGCACGACCGCCTGGATCGGTATCAGCACGCTGCCTGTGAGGAGGAAGACCAGGAGGAGGGTGACGATCGTGATGAAGACGGCCGCGAGGGGCAGGCGCTCCCCTATGGCGTCCTTGGAGTCGACCAGGACGGCCGCCGTGCCGGTCACCTTGGTGTCGAAGGGGGCCCTGGTCTCGCGCAGGTCGCCGACCAGACGCTGGGCCGGCTCGTCGACCGCCTCGCCCTTCGGCAGCACCGTGAAGTACGCGGAGTCGCCCTTCACCAGTGGTCCGTCGACCCCGGCCACGCCGGGCAGTGCGGCGACGCGCTCCTTGTACGCGCCGTACTGCGCCTCGGTCGCACGGCCCTCGGCGAGCACTTCGAGGCCGCCGCCGGGGCTGCCCGGGAAGCCCTCCCGGATGTGCTGCTGCACGACATGGGACTCGGAGGTCGAGGGCAGCTGGCGGTCGTCGGCGGTGCCGAACCTCACGCCCAGGAAGGGCAGTCCGAGCAGGACGAGGACGGCTGTGGTGCCGAGGGCGAAGAAGGGGGCGCGGCGCATGACGAGCGTCGCCGTGCGGGCCCAGGCCCTGCCCTCCTGCCGGGTGGGATCCGGCCGCTTCCCGCGCCGGAACAGGCGGCGCAGGTCCAGCGCGTTGACCCGGTGGCCCAGCAGGATCAGCGCCGCGGGGAGCAGGATCAGCGCGGCCGCGGCGGCCAGCAGCACCACGGCGATCCCGGCGTAGGCGAAGGAGCGCAGGAAGTACTGCGGGAAGACCAGCATCGCGGCCAGGGAGACCGCGACCGTGAGGGCGGAGAACAGCACGGTGCGGCCGGCTGTGCGCAGGGTCGTGCCGATCGCGGTCAGGGGCTCGGCGCCCGTGGACAGCTCCTCGCGGAAGCGGCGGACGATGAAGAGCGCGTAGTCGATGGCGAGGCCCAGGCCGAGGGCCGTGGTGAGGTTGATCGCGAACACGGACACGTCGGTGACCTCGGTGAGGCCGCGCAGCACGGCGTTCGTCCCGAGGATGGCGACGATGCCGATGCCGAGCGGCAGCAGGGCCGCGACCGCGCTGCCGAAGACCATCACGAGCAGCACCAGCGTCACGGGCAGGGCGATCAGCTCGGCCCGGGTGAGGTCCTCCTGGATGACCGTCTGCATCTCGTGCCGCACGGCGACCGGGCCGCCGACGTCGACCCGCACCGGGCCGTGTGTGCCGCGGTAGTGGGGCGCGAGGCGCTCCAGGGTCTCGCCGGCGGTCTTCTCGTCGCCGGTGATACGGGCGGCGATCAGTGCCTCGTGACCGTCCTTCGAGCGCAGAGCCGGGGCGCCGGACTGCCAGTAGGAGCCGATGCCGGTGACGCCCCGCTCGCCCGCGAGGCGCTCGGCGAGCCGCTCGGCCTCGGCGGCGACGGCCGGGTCGTCGACCGAGGCCTCGCCCGCGTCGACCAGGAGCAGCAGGTTGGGCTGGGAGCCCGGGAACTCGCGCTCCAGGGCCTTGGTGGCGTAGGTGGACTCGGCGGCCGGATCCTCCCAGCCGCCGGCGCCGAGCCGGTCGGCGACGCCGCTGCCGGCCAGCACCGCGAGGACGGTGAGCACCAGCGCCACCAGCAGCGACAGCCTGGGCCGGGCGGTGACGAAACGGGTCCAGCCGCCGACGCGCGGTGGTGTGTTGACTTCGGTCATCGTGCGGTGTCCCCTTCACCGTGACCCGTGTCCAGGCGCAGCCTGACAGCACGGGGCTGCCATAGACTGGCAAACACGAGAGATCGCTCGCATTTCTGCCGACTCCAGAATGCGAGCGACCACTCGCGTTTGTCAATCGCGTTCTGAGACCTGGGGATAACGCGTGCCCGAGAAGACCGAGAAGCCCGCAACGGAGACCGCAGCGGCGACGGCCGCCGAGGAGCGGCCGCGCCGCCGCCAGGCCCGCGGCGAGCGCCGGATCACCCAGCTGCTCGAGGCCGCCGCAACCGTCTTCTCCACGACGGGCTACACGGCCGCCAGCACCAACGCCATCGCCCGCGAGGCAGGCGTCTCACCGGGCACGCTGTACCAGTTCTTCCCGAACAAGGAAGCGATCGCGATCGAGCTGGGCGGACGGCTCATGCACGAGATGCGGCAGTCCTACGACGAGGTTCTGACTCCGATCGACCCCGCGGCGACCTCGCTCGAAGAGGTGATCACCGGAGCCGTCGACCGCTTCATCGAGTTCAACGGCCGCCACCCGGCCTTCTTCGCGCTGATGCACGGCCCCGACATCCCGGGGCGCATCGCCGAGGAGCACGACGCGCTGCACACCACCCTGGTCGCCCGGGTCGAGACGCTCCTCGTCCCCTTCGTGCCCGACGCGTCCGCCCCGGCCGTCACCCGCACCGCCCGGATGTGTGTCGGCATCTACAAGGCCGGCCTGGAGCTGATCCTGGCCCACGAGGGCACCGAGCGGGAGGCCTACATCCAGGAGCTGAAGGACGCCCTTCTGCGCTACCTGCGACCCCTGGCGGGGCCGTCGTGTGTTGATACCCCCTAGGGGTACAGTGGGTGGTGCGGATCCCCCAGTGGACCCCACAGCCCCACATGCCTCTGCGAGGAGTAACGACATGACCGCCCAGACCGACACCACGGGCCCCGTCACCACCGTCTTCAAGGTGAGCGGCATGAGCTGCGGACACTGCGAGGGCGCGGTCTCCGGCGAGATCTCCCAGATCTCCGGCGTGAGCTCGGTGACGGCCGTCGCCAAGACCGGCGAGGTCACCGTCGTCTCCGCGGCCCCGATCGACGACGAGGCCGTGCGCGCCGCCGTCGACGAGGCCGGCTTCGAACTGGCCGGCAGGGCCTGAGCCACCCGGGTCCGGCCGACAGCCGGGCCCGACCCCACCCGGGTCCGGCGGCCGGCAGGTCTGAGACGCGCCGGCCCTGGCACTCGTACCCGTGTACGGGCCGTACGCCGCCGCCCCGGCCCGTACGGCCCGTTCCGCTTTCCGGGCGCCCGCATCTCCAGGAGTGAGGACATGACCAGCACCACCGCCAAAGCGCCGACCGGCCGGGAGCCCGCGCTCGCCGAGGTCGAGTTGCTCATCGGCGGGATGACCTGCGCCTCCTGCGCTGCCCGCGTCGAGAAGAAGCTCAACCGCATGGACGGCGTCTCCGCCACGGTGAACTACGCGACCGAGAAGGCCCGGGTCGCCTACCCCGCGGGCGTCGAGGTCGCCGATCTGATCGCCACCGTGGTGCAGACCGGGTACACCGCCGAGGAGCCCGCGCCCCCGCGGGAGGAGGCTCCAGACGCCGAGACGGAGGACCCCGAGCTGTCGGCGCTCCGCCGGCGCCTCACCGTCTCCGCCGCCCTCGCCCTGCCCGTCATCCTGCTGGCGATGGTCCCGGCCCTGCAGTTCGACAACTGGCAGTGGCTCTCGCTCACGCTCGCCGCACCGGTCGTCGTCTGGGGCGGACTCCCGTTCCACCGCGCCGCCTGGACGAACGCCCGGCACGGCGCCGCCACCATGGACACGCTGGTCTCCCTGGGCACGCTCGCCGCGTTCGGCTGGTCCCTGTGGGCGCTGTTCCTCGGTGACGCGGGTATGCCGGGCATGCGGCACCCCTTCGAGCTCACGGTCTCGCGCGGGGACGGCGCCTCCTCGGTCTACCTGGAGGTCGCTTCCGGCGTCACCGCGTTCATCCTGCTGGGCCGCTACCTGGAGGCCCGGTCCAAGCGCCGCGCCGGAGCCGCGCTCAGGGCGCTGATGGACCTGGGCGCCAAGGAGGTGGCCGTGCTGCGGGACGGGCGCGAGGTGCGGATCCCGGCGCAGCGCCTCGCCGTCGGCGACCGGTTCGTCGTACGGCCCGGGGAGAAGATCGCCACCGACGGCACGGTCGTCGAGGGGGTCTCCGCCGTGGACGCCTCGATGCTGACCGGCGAGTCGGTGCCGGTGGATGTGACGGCCGGGGACACCGTCACCGGCGCGACGGTCAACGCGGGCGGCCGGCTGGTCGTCGAGGCCACCCGGGTCGGCGCCGACACCCGGCTCGCGCGGATGGCGAAGCTGGTGGAGGACGCGCAGAACGGCAAGGCCGAGGTGCAGCGGCTCGCCGACCGGGTCTCCGGGATCTTCGTGCCGGTGGTGCTGCTGATCGCCGTCGCGACGGCCGGGGCCTGGCTCGGGCTGACCGGGGACGGCGTCGCCGCGTTCACGGCGGCCGTCGCGGTCCTGATCATCGCCTGCCCGTGCGCGCTGGGCCTGGCCACCCCGACCGCGCTGATGGTCGGCACGGGCCGGGGCGCGCAGCTCGGCATCCTCATCAAGGGCCCGGAGGTCCTGGAGTCCACGCGCCGGGTGGACACGGTCGTCCTGGACAAGACCGGCACGGTCACCACCGGCCGGATGACCCTCCAGGAGGTGCACGTCGCCGAGGGCGCCGACGAGAAGGAGGTGCTGCGGCTCGCGGGCGCCGTCGAGCACGCCTCCGAGCACCCCGTCGCCCGTGCGATCGCGCGGGGCGCCGAGGAGAGCGCCGGGCCGCTCCCGGAGGTCGAAGGGTTCGAGAACGTCCCTGGGCGGGGCGCACGCGGGCGCGTGGAGGGCCGTGACGTCGTGGTCGGGCGGCTCTTCGACGACGTTCCGCCGGAGCTGGCCCGCGCGCGGGACGAGGCCGAGCGGGCCGGGCGTACGGCCGTCCTGGCCGGCTGGGACGGGACGGCGCGGGCCGTGCTGGCCGTGGCGGACGCGGTCAAGGAGACCAGCGCCGAAGCCGTGCGGGAGCTGCGCGCGTTGGGGCTCACGCCGGTGCTGCTGACCGGGGACAACCGGACGGTGGCCGCGACGGTGGCCGCGGCCGTGGGGATCGAGCAGGTGGTGGCCGAGGTCCTGCCCGAGGACAAGGTCGCCGCGGTACGGCGGCTGCAGGCCGAGGGCCGGGTCGTCGCCATGGTGGGCGACGGGGTCAACGACGCGGCCGCGCTCGCCACCGCCGATCTGGGCCTGGCCCTGGGCACGGGCACCGACGCGGCGATCGAGGCGGGTGATCTGACGCTGGTCCGCGGCGATCTGCGGGTGGCCGCGGACGCCATCCGGCTGTCCCGCCGGACCCTGGCCACGATCAAGGGCAACCTGGTGTGGGCCTTCGGCTACAACGTGGCCGCGCTGCCGCTGGCCGCAGCGGGCCTGCTGAACCCGATGATCGCGGGGGCCGCGATGGCCTTCTCGTCGGTCTTCGTCGTCACGAACAGTCTGCGACTGCGGACATTTAGGTGAAGTCGCCCGAATTCAGGCTAATTTCACGGCGAACGCGATTTGAGCCCCTCTGGAGTCCCGGGCGCGGCTCACATAAGCTCTTCACAAGGCTCGCGCATCTTCCTTACGCTTGGGTCTCGGTCGGGATATCCGAGGCTCTTGCGCATCTAACGGACATATGCAAGAGACGCAGATCACAGTGATGCGAACGTAACCATCGAAGGGGTTCGAAGGTCTAAGTTGACGATGTCGGGGAGCGTCTTGGGGGGCGCCACCTGACACCTGGGGATGTCTTGGGGGACTTCCTCAGAGATGCGTTGCCGGGGCACGTACACCGGGAAGCTTTGAGCGGCCCTCCCGGGCGTGCGCTGTCCCGGCAGATCGCACCTCACAGAAGTACGGCGAGTTCTGCTCGTTCTGCTCAACAGCGATTCAGGCGCTGTCCTCACAGACGCCCGGCCGGATCCCGTGGGGGGAATCCGTACCGGGACTGGGAAGGCGCCCTGGACGTCGGCCCGTGGGGGGACCGACGCCGGGGCGCCTTCTTCATTGCGTAAGAAATCCCGTGAGAGATCACGCGAAAGCCCCCGCACCCGGCAAGCGGATACGGGGACCTGACGCGGTACTGGCGCTCAGCGCTGCTCGACGGGGACGAAGTCGCGCTCGACCACGCCCGTGTAGATCTGGCGCGGGCGGCCGATACGGGAGCCCGGCTCCTTGATCATCTCGTGCCACTGGGCGATCCAGCCCGGCAGCCGGCCGAGGGCGAACAGGACCGTGAACATCTCGGTCGGGAAGCCCATGGCCCGGTAGATCAGGCCCGTGTAGAAGTCGACGTTCGGGTAGAGGCTGCGCTCGACGAAGTAGTCGTCGGAGAGCGCGTGCTCCTCCAGCTTCAGCGCGATGTCCAGCAGCTCGTCAGACTTGCCGAGAGCAGACAGCACGTCGTGCGCGGCCGCCTTGATGATCTTGGCGCGCGGGTCGAAGTTCTTGTAGACCCGGTGGCCGAAGCCCATCAGGCGGACGCCGTCCTCCTTGTTCTTCACCTTGCGGATGAAGGAGTCGACGTCGCCGCCGGAGTCGCGGATGCCCTCCAGCATCTCCAGCACGGACTGGTTGGCGCCGCCGTGCAGCGGGCCCCACAGCGCGTTGATGCCGGCGGAGATCGAGGCGAACATGTTCGCCTGCGAGGAGCCGACGAGGCGGACCGTGGAGGTCGAGCAGTTCTGCTCGTGGTCCGCGTGCAGGATCAGCAGCTTGTCGAGCGCGGAGACCACGGTCGGGTCCAGCTCGTACTCCTGCGCCGGGACCGAGAAGGTCATGCGGAGGAAGTTCTCGACGTAGCCGAGGTCGTTGCGCGGGTAGACGAACGGGTGACCGATCGACTTCTTGTACGCGTACGCCGCGATCGTCGGGAGCTTGGCGAGCAGGCGGATCGTGGAGAGGTTGCGCTGGCGCTCGTCGAACGGGTTGTGGCTGTCCTGGTAGAACGTGGACAGCGCCGAGACGACCGAGGACAGCATGGCCATCGGGTGGGCGTCGCGCGGGAAGCCCTTGTAGAAGTTCTTGACGTCCTCGTGCAGCAGGGTGTGCTGCGTGATGTCGTTCTTGAACACCGAGAGCTCGTCGACGGTCGGCAGCTCGCCGTTGATCAGCAGGTAGGCGACCTCCAGGAAGGTGGAGCGCTCGGCCAGCTGCTCGATCGGGTAGCCGCGGTACCGCAGGATGCCCGCTTCGCCGTCCAGGTACGTGACGGCGGATTTATACGCGGCAGTGTTGCCGTAACCGCTGTCCAGCGTCACCAGACCGGTCTGGGCGCGGAGCTTTCCGATGTCGAAGCCCTTGTCACCGACGGTGCTGTCGATCACCGGGTAGGTGTACTCGCCGTCGCCGTACCGCAGTACTACAGAGTTGTCGCTCACGTCTTCCCTCACCGACGTTGTGCCTCATCTTCGAGGTTGCCCTGACTGTCTCTACCATCCCCCACTTGGCTCAGGAGAGTGCACTCGGGGTCGACCATCGGGCCTATCGGCGGCACTGAGTGCCGTCAACTTGCTCATCCTGCCCCCTGCGTTCCCCTTCCGGAAGTGTCTTGTGACCTTCACGACTCATTTGATCGATCATTTTTCGCTGAACCGAGCCGGAAGTCGAGTGCCGTGCAGCGCCGGCCCGCCGAAATCGTGCGCACCGCCTGGCCGATCGCCTTGCGCGAACCGACGAGGACGACCAGCTGCTTCGCCCGGGTGACCGCGGTGTAGAGCAGGTTCCGCTGGAGCATCATCCAGGCGCCCGTGGTGACCGGGATGACGACCGCCGGGTATTCGCTGCCCTGGGAGCGGTGGATCGTCACGGCGTACGCGTGGGCCAGCTCGTCGAGCTCGTCGAACTCGTACGGCACCTCCTCGTCCTCGTCCGTGAGCACCGTCAGGCGCTGGTCGACCGGGTCGAGCGAGGTGACCACTCCGACGGTGCCGTTGAAGACACCGTTCTTGCCCTTCTCGTAATTGTTGCGAATCTGGGTGACCTTGTCGCCGACACGGAACACCCGTCCGCCGAATCTCTTCTCGGGCAGGTCGGGTCGCCCCGGGGTGACGGCCTGCTGGAGCAGGCCGTTGAGGGTGCCCGCGCCGGCCGGGCCGCGGTGCATGGGGGCGAGGACCTGGACGTCCCGGCGCGGGTCGAGTCCGAACTTGGCCGGAATGCGGCGGGCGGCCACGTCGACGGTGAGCCGGCCGGCGGCCTCGGTGTCGTCCTCGACGAAGAGGAAGAAGTCCTTCATGCCGTCCGTGACCGGGTGTTGGCCTGCGTTGATCCGGTGTGCGTTGGTCACCACACCGGACTGCTGGGCCTGCCGGAAGACCCGGGTGAGGCGCACCGCGGGGATCGGGCCGCCGTCGGCCAGGAGGTCGCGGAGCACCTCCCCCGCGCCGACGCTGGGCAGCTGGTCCACGTCCCCCACGAAGAGCAGGTGCGCCCCCGGCGGGACGGCCTTCACCAGCTTGTTGGCGAGCAGCAGGTCCAGCATGGACGCCTCGTCGACCACCACCAGATCGGCGTCCAGCGGGCGTTCCCGGTCGTAGGCCGCGTCGCCGCCGGGCTTGAGCTCCAGCAGGCGGTGGACGGTGGAGGCCTCGGCGCCGGTGAGCTCGGACAGGCGCTTGGCGGCCCGGCCCGTGGGGGCGGCGAGCACGACCTTGGCCTTCCTGGCACGGGCCAGCTCCACGATCGAGCGGACCGTGAAGGACTTGCCGCAGCCCGGGCCGCCGGTGAGGACGGCGACCTTCTCGGTCAGCGCCAGCCTGACGGCGGCCTCCTGCTCCGGGGCGAGGTCGGTGCCCGTACGCCCCTTCAGCCAGCTCAGCGCCTTGTCCCAGGCGACGGTCCGGAAGGCCGGCATCCGGTCCTCGCCGGTGTGCAGCAGGCGCAGCAGCTGGGCGGAGAGGGAGAGTTCGGCACGGTGGAAGGGGACGAGGTAGATCGCGGTGACGGGCTCGCCGCCGTCCGGGCCGGGCACCTTCTCCCGTACGACGCCGGGGTCCTCGCCGTCCACCTGCGGCTCGGCCAGCTCCGCCAGGCACTCGATGACCAGGCCCGTGTCGACCTGAAGCAGCTTCACCGCGTCCTTGATCAGCTGCTCCTCGGGGAGGAAGCAGTGGCCCTGGTCGGTGGACTGGGACAGTGCGTACTGCAGGCCCGCCTTGACGCGCTCCGGGCTGTCGTGCGGGATGCCGACGGACTGGGCGATCTTGTCGGCGGTGAGGAAGCCGATGCCCCAGACGTCGGAGGCGAGCCGGTACGGCTGGTTCTTGACGACCGAGATGGAGGCGTCGCCGTACTTCTTGTAGATGCGCACGGCGATGGAGGTGGACACCTCGACGGTCTGGAGGAAGAGCATGACCTCCTTGATGGCCTTCTGCTCCTCCCAGGCGTCGGCGATCTTCTTGGTGCGCTTGGGGCCGAGGCCGGGGACCTCGATGAGGCGCTTGGGCTCCTCCTCGATGATCTGGAGGGTGTCCGTGCCGAAGTGCTGGGTGATGCGGTCGGCGAAGACCGGGCCGATGCCCTTGACCAGGCCGGAGCCGAGGTAGCGGCGGATGCCCTGGACGGTGGCCGGCAGGACGGTCGTGTAGTTCTCGACGTGGAACTGCTTTCCGTACTGCGGGTGGGAACCCCAGCGGCCCTCCATGCGCAGGGATTCGCCCACCTGTGCGCCGAGCAGCGCGCCGACGACCGTGAGCAGGTCTCCGGCGCCTCTGCCGGTGTCGACCCGGGCGACCGTGTAGCCGTTCTCCTCGTTGGCGTACGTGATGCGTTCGAGGACGCCCTCCAGTGTGGCCAGTCGCCGCTCGCCCGTCTGGGCGGCCCCCGCCTGATCGGTCATGATCCGACGGTACCGCCCGGGTACGACAGTGTGGCGGGGCCGGACCTCCGGAGCGGTCCCACACATGAAGCGACCGATCAGTATGCGGTCGGGGGCTCACCTTTCACGGTGAATCCACAAGAGAGCCAGAAACTTTACAGTTCAAGCATCCGAGCTGCCCTTTTGTGATTCCGCCCCGTGGAAGAATTCAGGGGTCCATGAAAAAAAGGGGGGGCGGACTCGATTCCGGAGCGACCGTGATGCCGATGCGTCCCCCAGGTTCGAGCGCCCCCGGGCGCGCGTACACGGCGGGCACCCTCCTCGTCGGCCTGTGCGCCGTCAGCACGTTGACCCTGCTCGTGACGGCACCGATGTCCGGGCACCGCGCGATCGTGGCCCCTGGGGCTTCCGCGCCGAACGGGAGCACCCCCGGTCCTCCCCGGTCGAATGTGGCACCGCTGCCGGAATTCCCGCCCCTTCCCGGTCCGGGGCCGGGTTGATTCCGCCTCGGTCGCCCCTTTCCGCGGCCCCGAATGACGACGAACGACGACGAACGACGACGAGGAACGATGTCACCTCAGGCCCAGAGCGTCGCTCTGTGGATCATGTCCCTGGCCATCAACATCACGGCGGCGTGCGCGGGGATCGTCTGGGGCTGGGAGGCCTTCGCGCAGTTCCTGCTGCCGGCGTTCGGGTCGGTGGTGGGGGCGTCCATGGTGAGTTACAGCCTGCGACGGTGAGGCGTTCGGCCAAAGTCGATTGCCGCACCGCATCCCCGTGCGTAGTGTCCCCCGGCATGCCCCCGACACTGCGCACCCCGCGCCTGCTGCTCGACGCCTACAGCCCGGACGACGAGGAGAGCTTCGTCGCTCTGTTCCAGGACACGAGGGTGTCCCGGTGGATGGGCGACGGGCCTGTTGCCGAGGCGGAGGACCGGGCGCTGTTCGGGCGAATCTTCAGCAAGGTGTACGCGGGGGACCTGTTCGACGTGTGGGCGGTCCGGCG
>NZ_JBEOXI010000251.1:0-11424 GCF_040296465.1 Streptomyces sp. NPDC002130 | reverse complement strand
GACCGTGTAGGCCGCGCCCGCCGCCGTGAGGGCCACCGTCGCCGGATCCAGGACGTAGAACTCCCCGCCCCGCTCCGCCGCCCGCCCGTCGCGCAGGCCGGCGGATACGCCGCAGGCCCACAGGGCGTGGAGCGTGAGCGGCGGCAGGGCGAGCACGGCGGCGGCGACGGCGAGGGCCCGGTGGGCCGGGCCGACGGCACCGGCGGGCAGTTCCCGCACCCGCCCGCGCCACAGGTGCCCCCAACGGTCCCGGGCGTAGAGCGCGAAGAGTCCGCCGAGGGCGATGCCCTGCGCGATGAACCCCGTGTACACGACGGCGAACACCCACTCGTCCAGGAACGCCTCCCGGCCGGCGGACGGGGCCCCGCCGCCGAACGCCTTCACCACCAGCTGTGCCGGGAACCCGGCCATGATCGGCGCGAGCAGCCCGGTCGCGACCCACACGGGGAACGCGAGCAGCCACGCGGGCACCCGCAGCCCCCACGGCCGGGTCAGCACCAGGGCCAGCACGATCACTCCGCTGTCCACCAGGACCGAGAGACCGTTGATCACGGCCATGGCGAGACGGTCGTCGAGCAGCGCGCTGCCCGCGGGTATTCCGATGTGACTCCCGGCGATCCAGGCCGCTTTGAGGGTGAGGTACGGCACGCAGGAGACGACGGCCACGGCACGCAGGACGCGCCGGGTGCGGCCGGGACCGGCTGGGTGTGGAGCGGCGAGGGGAGCGATCGACGGGGTCATGCGGTCAGGCTCCCGCGGGAGGGGCCGCGGGCGCCTCCTGCCCGGCGACGATCCGCCTCCGCCGGGCGGGGGAGAGGCGGGAGGCCCGCTCAGCCCTCCAGGAGGAGCACCGTCTCGTCTATCTCGGCGCCGCGGGCGGGGGCGTACCCCCGGGCCGCCGCCACCACGCGGAACCCGCACTTCTCCAGCACGCGCAGCGACCCCGCGTTGTCCGACGCCGCCCGCGCGTACAGCGGGCGCTCGGGCACCTCGGAGAGCAGCGCCCGCAGGGCCTGCGTGGCGATGCCCTTGCCCCAGTACGCGCGGTCGATCCAGTACGTCACCTCGCGCTCACCCGGCACCCCGTACACCCCCGCGCTGCCGACCACGTCCCCGTCGGCCAGGACCGTACGGACGACGACGTCGGGCGAGGAGCGCATCCGGGACCAGCGGGTGTCGAAGGCGGCCCGGTCGGCCGGATCCTCCGGGGTGAAGGCCGCCATGCTCAGGGACTCGGGGTCGTTCATCTGCCGGAAGAAGACCGGCAGATCGCTGTCGTGGACCTGGCGCAGCTCGACGTTCATGCCTCAGAGCCTACGGGTGGCCAGTGTCAGCCGGTCCCGGGCGTCGAAGAGCGCGTCCTTCACCAGCTGCTCGTGCGCCGGGGTCAGCCGCGCCACCGGCACCGAGCAGCTGATCGCGTCCCGCGCCGGCGTGCGGTAGGGGATCGCGACGCCGAAGCAGCGCAGCCCCAGGGTGTTCTCCTCGCGGTCCACGGCGAAGCCCTGCTCCCGCACCTGGCGCAGCTCCTCGATGAGCTTCTCCCGGTCGGTGATCGTGTGCTCGGTCAGCGCCGGCAGCGTCTCCGGGAGCATCTTGCGCACCTGCTCGTCCGAGTACGTGCTCAGCAGCGCCTTGCCGAGGGACGTGGAGTGCGCGGGCAGCCGGCGGCCGACCCGGGTGAAGGGGCGCAGGTAGTGCTGCGACTGGCGGGTGGCCAGGTAGACGACGTTGGTGCCGTCGAGGCGGGCGAGGTGGATCGTCTCGGTCGTGTCGTCCGAGAGCCGGTCCAGCGTCGGGCGGGCCGCGGCGACGACCTCGTCACCGTCGATGTACGACGTGCCGACCAGCAGGGCCCGCACCCCGATGCCGTACCGCGTGCCCGTCGCGTCGGTCTCCACCCAGCCCAGCTCGACCAGGGTGCGCAACAGCATGTAGAGGCTGGACTTGGGATATCCGACGGCCTCCTGGACCGCCGCGAGGGAGTGCATGCCGGGGCGTCCGGCGAAGTATTCGAGCAGTTCAACCGTTCGCACCGCGGACTTGACCTGCGCCCCGCCGCCCGTCTCGCCAGCCGACATCGCCCTTGACCCCTTCGTTGGACGGGAAATAGTCTCCACAGCATATTCATCATCAGAGACAGCGTTCAGTATATCGAACGCCCCTGGTGGATGACCCCGTACTGCGGCATTACATGTGTGGAGGGACCCGCGGTGGCAGCAGCACCAGTCTGGAGTGTCGACCCCCGAACCGGGAAGCAGCGTGAACAGGTTGCGGTGGAGGCCACAGCCCAGGAGGTGGACGCCGCCGTCCGTGCCGCGCACGAGGCCCGCGGCGCCCTGACCGACCGCACCGTCCGCGCGGCCTTCCTGCGCACCGCCGCGGACGAGCTCCAGGCGGCCAAGGACTCTCTCGTCGAGACCGCCGACGCCGAGACCGCGCTCGGCCCGGTCCGGCTGACCGGCGAGCTCGCCCGCACCTGCTACCAGCTGCGGGCCTTCGCGGACATCGTCGACGAGGGCGCCTTCCTCGACGTCGTCATCAACCACCCCGACGACACCGCGACGCCGCCGATCCCGGACCTGCGCCGCTACAAGGTGGCGCTGGGCGTCGTCGCCGTCTACTCGGCGTCGAACTTCCCCTTCGCCTTCTCCGTCGCGGGCGGCGACACCGCGAGCGCCCTCGCGGCCGGCTGCCCGGTCGTCGTCAAGTCCCACCCCGACCACCCGGCGCTGTCCGAGTACGTCGCCAAGGTGCTGCGCCGCGCCGCCGCCCGGCACGACATCCCCGAGGGCGTCGTGGGCCTGGTCCACGGCTTCGAGGCGGGCGTCGAGCTGATCAAGCACCCGCTGGTCGCGGCGGCCGGCTTCACCGGTTCCGTGCGCGGTGGCCGGGCGCTGTTCGACGCGGCGGCGGCCCGTCCGGTCCCGATCCCCTTCCACGGCGAGCTGGGCTCCCTGAACCCGGTCGTCGTCACCGAGGCAGCGGCCGCCGAGCGGGCCGAGGCGATCGGCGCCGGTCTCGCCGGTTCCATGACGCTGGGCGTCGGCCAGTTCTGTGTGAAGCCGGGCCTCGTCCTCGCGCCGGCCGGCTCCGCGGGCGACGCCCTGCTGAAGTCCCTGACCGACGCCGTCAGCGACACCGACGCCGGTGTCCTGCTCGACCACCGCATGCGCGACAACTTCGTCGCCGGCGTCGCCGAGCGGGCGGGGCTGCCCGACGTCGACTCCCCGGTCACCCCCGGCGCGGGCGGCGAGCACACCGTCAGCGCGGGCTTCCTCACGGTGCCGGCCAGCAGGCTGGCCGCCGAGGGCGAGCACGACCTGCTCCTGGAGGAGTGCTTCGGGCCGGTCACCGTGGTGGCCCGCTACGAGGACGAGACCGAGGTGAAGGCGGTGCTGTCGCGGCTGCCCGGCAACCTCACGGCGACGGTGCAGCTGTCCGAGGAGGAGGCGGCGGGCCAGGGCCGTGGCGCGGAGATCCTCGCGGAGCTGACGCCGCTGGCGGGGCGCGTGCTGGTGAACGGCTGGCCGACGGGGGTCGCCGTCGCGGCGGCTCAGCACCACGGTGGGCCGTACCCGGCGACGACGTCGACGTCCACGTCGGTGGGCGGGACGGCGATCGAGCGGTGGATGCGGCCTGTTGCCTATCAGAACGCGCCGTCCGCGCTGCTGCCCGCCGAGTTGCGGGACGAGAACCCGCTGGGGCTGCCGCGGCGGTTCAACGGGCGTTTGGAGCGCTGATCGCCGTAGGGGTGCGGTGGACTGTCGGCTTGCGGTCCGTTGTGGTTGATCGCGCAGTTCCCCGCGCCCCTTGAGGGCGGAGCTGGAAGAGTGGGCTGAATGGATCTGGAATTTCCCGAACTCCCCTTCGGCCTGCGTACGTACGGGCCCGACGGTCACTGGTCCTACGAGGACGGCGTGCTCACCGGGTGGGCCGGGGCGCGGCAGGACCGGTTCGTGCCGCCCACCGGTGAGGGGCTGGACCCCGCTTCCGACGCGCCCCGGCTGCTCGGGGCGCCGGAGGGCGACTTCCAGCTGATCGCCAAGGTCACCGTCGGGTTCGGCGCGGCCTTCGACGCCGGGGTGCTCTACGTCCACGTGGGGGAGCGGGCCTGGGCCAAGCTCTGTCTGGAGTACTCCCCGGACGTCCCCACCGTCTGCACGGTGGTCACCCGGGGCCACTCCGACGACGCCAACTCCTTCACGGTGGACGGCAGTTCCGTCTGGCTCCGGGTGAGCAGGACCGGCCGCGCCTTCGCCTTCCACGCCTCCCGCGACGGCGAACGCTGGACGTTCGTCCGCCTCTTCACCCTCGCCGGAGAGAAGGAGACGGGCGCGGCCCTGGTCGGCTTCATGGCCCAGTCCCCGATGGGGGAGGGCTGCGTGGTGACGTACGACCACATCGAGTTCCGGCCGTCCTGGCCGGACGATCTGCGCGACGGCAGCTGAGGTCGGGCCGGGAACCGCGGCCCGGCCGGTCCCGTCCTCCGTTGCATGATCAACGACCGAGTGATCCCCGACCGTGTGATCCGCACCGCCCTGCCCGCCGAGGTGGCGGACGTCGTCGCGCTGCACGCCCGGGCGCGGGCCACGTACTACCCCGACGGGCTGCCGCAGGACGGCACCGACTGGTCCGCCTCCTGGCGCAGTGCCCTCACCCGGCCGGACGGCCGTGTGCTGTGCGTCGTGGAGGCGGGCCGCATCGTCGGCCTGGCCTCCTTCCGCACCCCCGAGGGCGCCCCGGCGGACACGGTGAAGCTCTTCCAGTTCCATGTCGAGCCCGGCCACTGGCGCCATGGAGTCGGCAGCGCGCTGCACGCGGCCTGTGTGGAGGAGTGGCGGGCCGACGGCAGACGTACGGCCGTGCTCGACGTGCACGTCGGCAACCTGCGGGCCCAGGGGTTCTACCGGCGGCAGGGGTGGGTCCCGGAACCGGTCGAGCCGGGGGCTCACCATCTGCGGATGCGGTTCGTCCTGCCCGGGGAATGAACCACGCTGCTTGAACGTTCATCCATCCGGCGGAGGGAGTCTCCGTACCGTACGACCTGGAGAGAGCCGAGACATGCGCGTCGAGATCTGGAGCGACATCGCCTGCCCCTGGTGCTACGTGGGCAAGGCCCGCTTCGAGAAGGCGCTGCGGGACTTCCCGCACCGCGACGACGTCGAGGTGGTGCACCGCTCCTTCGAGCTGGACCCGGGCCGCGCCAAGGACGACATCCAGCCCGTGATCACGATGCTCACCAAGAAGTACGGGATGAGCGCCGCGCAGGCCGAGGCCGGGGAGGACAACCTCGGGGCCCAGGCCGCCGCCGAAGGCCTCGACTACCGCACCCGCGGCCGCGACCACGGCAGCACCTTCGACATGCACCGCCTGCTGCACCTCGCCAAGGAGCAGGGCCGCCAGGAGCAGCTGCTCGACCGGCTCTACCGGGCCAACTTCGCCGAGGAGCGCTCCGTCTTCAACGACGACGAGCGGCTGGTGGAGCTCGCCGAGGCCGCCGGCCTGGACGCGGAGGCCGTGCGCGCGGTGCTCGCCGACCCGGACGCGTACGCCGACGAGGTCCGTGCCGACGAGCGCGAGGCCGCGCAGCTCGGGGCGAACGGCGTGCCGTTCTTCGTGCTCGACCGCAAGTACGGCGTCTCCGGCGCCCAGCCCGCCGAGGTCTTCGCCCAGGCCCTGACCCAGGCGTACGGCGAGCACGCGCCCCTGAAGATCGTCGACGGCGGCGAGGGCGCGGACGCCTGCGGCCCGGACGGCTGTGCCGTGCCCCAGCACTGAAACGCCCAGCTCGGAGCGCATCCATAAGCGCTTCTTAGCGGCATCACGCAGATATCGGCAATGGACGGGGGGATCCCGGGGACGCAGAGTGGTCCCATGGAGACCTTCGAGAACCTCGTCCGTGCCGAGTTCACCCCGAAGCACACCTACCTCAACACCGCGAGCAACGGGCTCCTGCCCGCCCGTACCGTCGGCGCCGTGCAGCAGGCGGTGCGGATGCGGGCCGAGGGCAGGCCCCTGGGTCCCCTGTACGAGGACGTGGAGGCCGCCCGCGCGTCCTTCGCCCGGCTGGCCGGCGTTCCGGCCGAGCGGGTCGCGACCGGTGCCTCGGTCGCCGAGTACGGCGGGCTGATCGCCGCCTCGCTGCCCGCCGGTGCCGAAGTCCTCACGGCGGAGGCCGACTTCTCCTCCCTGGTGAACCCGTTCCACGCGCGCGGCGACCTCAAGGTGCGCGCCGTCCCCCTGGAGCGGATCGCCGAGTCCGTCCGTCCCGGCACCGCGCTCGTCGCGGTCAGCGCCGCCCAGTCCGCCGACGGCCGTCTCGCCGACCTGCCCGCGGTTCGCGAGGCGGCCCGGGCGCACGGTGCCCGCACCTACGTCGACGCCTCCCAGTCGGCCGGCTGGCTGCCGATGGAGGCCGACGCCGACGACTTCCTCGCCGCCGTCGGATTCAAGTGGCTCATGGGCCCGCACGGGGCCGCGTTCTTCGTCGCCCCGCGGGACTTCGGCGGGCTCACACCGCTGCTCGCCGGCTGGGTCGCCGGGGAACGCCCCTGGGAAAGCTGCTACGGCCCCGTCGAGGAACTCGCCCACTCGGCGCGGCGGTTCGACGTCAGCCCCGCCCTCTTCACCTACGCGGGACTGCGCGCGTCCCTGGAACTGCTGGAGGAGATCGGCGTCGACGTCGTGCACGCCCATGACGTCGGCCTCGCGGACCGCTTCCGTGCCGGGCTCGCGGAGCTGGGTCACGAGCCGGTCGCCGCGCCCGGCTCGGCGATCGTGTCGGTGCCGGGACTCGGCCACCGGCAGGACGAACTGAGCCGCAAGGGCATCGAGGTGTCCGACCGGGCCGGGAACCTGCGGGCCGCGTTCCACCTCTACAACACGCCCGCGGATGTGGACCGGCTCCTCGAGGTGCTCGCGGCATGACAGAACCGGGCGGGGCCTCCCGTCCCACACGAGGAGGCCCCACCCGGCAGCTCTGTCACACGGTCGTCTCACCGCCGACCGGCGGTCACTTCACCGGCGTGAAGTCCCGCGCCCCGATGAACTCCGGCCGTCGCACCGGGGCCGCGAACGGCTCCACCGCCGTGTTCTCCACGCTGTTGAACACGATGAAGACGTTGCTGCGCGGGAACGGCGTGATGTTGTCGCCGGAACCGTGCATGGCGTTGCAGTCGAACCAGGTCGCCGAACCGGCCTTGCCCGTGAACAGCTTGATGCCGTGCCGGGTGGCCATCTGGGTCAGCGCCTCGTCGGACGGCGTGCCCGCGTCCTGCATCTGCAGCGACTTCTTGTAGTTGTCCTTCGGCGTCTCACCCGCACACCCGAGGAACGTCTTGTGCGACCCCGGCATGATCATGAGTCCGCCGTTGGTGTCGTAGTTCTCGGTCAGCGCGATCGAGACCGACACCGTGCGCATCCGCGGCAGCCCGTCCTCGGCGTGCCACGTCTCGAAGTCCGAGTGCCAGTAGAAGCCACTGGCGCCGAACCCCGGCTTGACGTTGATCCGCGACTGGTGGACGTACACGTCCGAGCCGAGGATCTGCCGCGCCCGTCCGACGACCCGCTCGTCGCGGACCAGCCGGGCGAACACCTCGGAGATCTTGTGCACCTCGAAGACCGTGCGGATCTCCTTGGACTTCGGCTCGACGATCGACCGCTCGTCGGCACGCATGTCCGGGTCGTTCACCAGCCGGTTCAGCTCGTTCCGGTAGACGGCGACCTCGTCCTCGGTGATGAGCTCGTCGATGGCCAGGAAGCCGTCGCGCTCGAAGGACAGCAGGTCGGCCGGGGCGACCGGGCCCGGGGCGTCGGGTGCGCCCCAGACGACCGGGTCCTGACGCGGGGTCAGCGCCTCGACGGCACCGCGACTGGGATAGAGGTCCGGGATACCGGTGGTGGTGTCGGTGGTGGCGGTCATGGAAACGTCACACCTCCTCGGTGAGCAGCGGGTAGACGCCGTTCTCGTCGTGGTCCTCCCGTCCGGTCACGGGCGGGTTGAACACGCAGAGGCAGCGGAAGTCCTGCTTGACCCGCAGCGTGTGCCTCTCGTGCCCGTCCAGGAGGTACATGGTGCCGGGCGTGATGGTGTGCTTCTGCCCGGTCTCGTGGTCGGTCAGCTCGGCCTCGCCCTCCACGCAGACGACGGCCTCGATGTGGTTCGCGTACCACATCGACGTCTCCGTACCCGCGTACAGGACCGTCTCGTGCAGGGAGAAGCCGACCTTCTCCTTGGCGAGGACGATGCGTTTGCTCTCCCACGTACCGGACGCCGCCTTCACGTGCCGGTCGGTACCTTCGATCTCCTTGAACGAACGGACAATCACGGTGCTGCGATGCCTCCTAGATGGGTGGTGCTCTCGGTTCGGTGTCAGGCGGTCTCTCGGACGGCACGGGCCAGCGTGCTCAGGCCCTCGTCCAGCTCCTCCGGCGTGATGGTGAGCGCCGGGAGCAGCTTGACGACCTCGCTCTCCGGGCCGGACGTCTCGATGAGCAGTCCGAGCTCGAAGGCGCGCTTGGCGACCTTGCCGGCGCGGGCCTTGTCGTGGAACTCCATGCCCCACACCAGGCCGCGGCCCCGGTACTCCTTCACGTCGGCCAGGTTCTCCTCGGTGATGGAGATCAGCGCCTGCTCGACCTGCTCGCCGCGCTTGCGGGTCTGCTTCTCCATCGCGGAACCGTCGGCCCAGTAGGTCTCCAGGGTCGCGGTGGCCGTGACGAACGCGGGGTTGTTGCCGCGGAAGGTGCCGTTGTGCTCGCCGGGCTCCCAGACGTCGAGCTCGGGCTTGAACAGGCACAGCGACATGGGCAGGCCGTAGCCGCTGATCGACTTCGAGACGGTGACGATGTCCGGCGTGATGCCCGCCTCCTCGAAGGAGAAGAACGCGCCGGTACGGCCGCAGCCCATCTGGATGTCGTCGACGATCAGCAGCATGTCCTGCCGCTCGCACAGCTCGGACAGGGCGCGCAGCCACTCGGGCCGGGCCACGTTGATGCCGCCCTCGCCCTGCACGGTCTCGACGATCACGGCGGCGGGCTTGTTGAGGCCCGAGCCCTGGTCCTCCAGCAGCCGCTCGAACCACAGGAAGTCCTCGACCGTGCCGTCGAAGTAGTTGTCGAACGGCATGGGCGTGCCGTGCACCAGCGGGATACCGGCGCCGGCCCGCTTGAAGGCGTTGCCGGTCACGGCCAGCGAGCCCAGCGACATGCCGTGGAAGGCGTTGGTGAACGACACGATCGACTCGCGCCCCTTCACCTTCCGCGCCAGCTTCAGCGCGGCCTCCACGGCGTTGGTGCCGGTCGGGCCGGGGAACATGACCTTGTACGGCAGGTCGCGCGGGCGCAGCAGCAGGTTCTGGAAGGCCTCCAGGAACGTGCGCTTGGCCGTGGTCGACATGTCGAGCCCGTGCGTGACGCCGTCGCGCTCCAGGTAGTCGATCAGCGCGCGTTTCAGGACCGGGTTGTTGTGCCCGTAGTTCAGTGACCCGGCTCCGGCGAAGAAGTCGAGGTACTCATGGCCGTCCTCGTCGTACATGCGGCTGCCCACCGCACGGTCGAAGACGGTGGGCCAGCCGCGGCAGTAGCTGCGTACCTCGGACTCGACGGTCTCGAAGACACTCAGGTCGGGCTGGGTGATGGTCACGAAGAATCGCTCCTCGGTGCGTGGGGAAGTCTGCGGGTGTGGGGTGGGGCGGGAAGTCTCAGTGGGGCAGCGGGCCGATGCGGTAGAGCACCTCGGGGTCGTGCGGCCCGTCGGGGAACACGGCAGTGTCGAACAGCACCTCGCGCTCCAGCCGCGCGCCGTGACGCTCGGCGAACGACGTGAACAGGCGCTCCGAGGCGGTGTTGCCCGGGGTGATGGTGGTCTCCACCGTCGTCACCCCGAGGTCGGCCACGGTCCGCGCGACCAGGCCGTCGAGCAGCGCGGCGGCCAGACCGCGCCCGCGGTGGGCCTCGTCCACGGCCACCTGCCAGACCAGCAGGGTGCGCGGGCTGTCCGGCCGCACGTACCCGGTGATGAAACCCATCGGCTCGCCCTGCTCGTCACGGGCGACGGCCGAGGTGGCGGCGAAGTCCCGGCACCACAGCAGATAGCTGTAGGACGAGTTCAGGTCGAGAACCTTCGAGTCCTTCGCCATCCGCCAGAGTGCGGCTCCGTCGGCCACGGTGGGGCGGTCGATTTGCGGATCTGCTTGTACGGCGGTCATGCAAATTGAACTTACCCAGCGAAATTCAAAATTGCATCGCCGATCGGGGTTACATATGGACCTCGTCTGTGTTATCACGCGAGCGCGAGGGATCATGTACCGGGGTGATGGAATGCCCGATAATGCCCGGATAATACCGGGCGAAGCGGTCACGGTGTGTAACGCGTCACAACCATGTAAGCCGCGCGAAACCTGCCAGAATTTCCCCTCCGAGTGTCCTCAAAATCTGCGCGTTTAGGACTGGGAAAAGCGGGCAGAAGAATCTGGGAAGCTTTTCTTGAGGGAATTCTTAATTGTGTGCCAGCTTACATGTGGGATCTCGCGGAATGCACGTGCAATTCAGGCCCCGGTCACTCCGTCGATGCGTTCCCGCAGGAGATCGGCGTGACCGTTGTGCCGTGCGTACTCCTCGACCATGTGGATGAGCACCCAACGCAGGCTGACCTCCATCCCGGGCACCGGCCCCTCGGCCACCCGCCCGATGTGGTCCAGCGGCAGCCGGGCGCACAGCTCCCGCCCTCGCGCGATCTCCCGCCGCCAGATCCCGAGCGCCTCGTTGAGCCCTCGCGCCGGATCCAGCGCGTAGCCGGTCGCGTCCTCGAACAGCGGCGGCACGTCGAGCCCGCAGGCCACCCGCTGGAACCAGTTCCGCTCGACCTCGGCGAGGTGCTGCACCAGACCGAGCAGGGTCAGCGACGACGGCTCGGCCGCGGCGATCCGCACCTGCGCGTCGTCCAGCCCCGCGCACTTCAGCTCCAGCGTGGCGCGGTGGAAGTCCAGCCAGCTCTCGAGCATGGCCCGCTCGTCGCCCGTGAGGCGGGGGACGGGGCGGCCGTCCGGGAGGGCCGGGGTGTCAGGGGATGTGTCGGCGGTCATACGGGGAGCATGGCACGGGGCACCGACAACGGTGCCCCGGCGCGTCGCTGCCGAGGACTACCGCCACGCCCCCTCGGCGGCCCGCAGCGCGCCCTCCACATCCACCGGCAGCCCCTGCTCGGAGAGGGCCGCGCCCAAGGCCGCCAGGCTCGCCCGCACCGCACCCGGCGTCGCGTCCGCGCCGTAGTGGTTGACCCGGATCATCTCCTTGGCCAGTGCACCCCCGCCGGCGGCGAGCGGCACCGCCGGATCCGCCTCCAGCGCCCGCCGGACCAGTTCCGACGCCACCACCTGGGACGGCGCCCGCAGCGTCGTGGCGACGGGCGCAGCGTCCCGC
>NZ_JBEOXI010000250.1:0-11425 GCF_040296465.1 Streptomyces sp. NPDC002130 | reverse complement strand
GACGATCGAGCGTGACGCGCTGATCCCGCTGCTGCGGGGCCGGGCCGGGGAGGACTTCGCGCGGCCGGTCGCCGCGTGTCCGGGCTGGACGGTGCGGGACGTGCTGGCGCACTGCTCGGCCGCGCTGACGCGGGTGGCGGAGGGCAGGTTCGAAGAGGGCGTGTTCTCGCCCGAGTCCAACGACCGGGACATCGCGGAGCGGGCCGGCTGGAGCGACGCGCAGGTCGTGGACGAGCTGGAGCGGGGGATGGGCGAGGCCGGGCCCGCGATCGCCGGGGCCGGCGGCAAGCTGGACGGCCTCGCCCTCGGGGAGTGGGTGCACGCCGGGGACGTCCGCGAGGCCCTGGGCGAGCCGGGGGCCTACGGCGGGGCCGGGCTGCCGGACGCGCTCGCGCTGCTCGCCCGGATCACCCGCGAGCGGGGGCATGTGCCGGTCCACGCCGACCTCGACGACCTGGACGAGCCGCTGCGGCTCGGCGAGAGCGGCGGGGAGCGGCCCCCGGGCCGGTTCATCGGGGACGGGCCGACGCTCGTACGGCTGTACACGGGGCGGCCGGTCGACGGGGCGCCGGTGTTCGAGCTGGCCGGGGTGGAGTCGAAGGAGCTGAACATCTTCGGCTGAGCCCGCCCCCGGGGCATCGGAGGCGGCGCGGATGGGCAGCGTAGTCTTGATTGGACTAGACCTGTCATCGAACGCCGACGCATGCCGACGAAGGGGCCCCATGAGCAAGCGTGCAGTCCTGGAGGTGATCGCCCTCGGGGTCGAGGACGCGGTCGCCGCCCAGGCGGGAGGCGCGGACCGCCTCGAGCTGGTCACCGACATGGCGGCCGACGGGCTCACCCCGTCGGCCGCCACCGTCGCCGGGATCCGGCGCGCGGTCGACATCTCCCTGCGGGTGATGATCCGTCTGGCGGACGGGTTCGCGGCGGGGGATGTCGAACGGCTGGTGCGGGTGGCCGGTGAGCTGCGGGAGGCCGGGGCGTCGGAGTTCGTGCTGGGCTTCCTCGATGGAGGGGGCGCGGTCGATCTCGGCGCCGTGGAGCGGGTGGTGGCGGTTCTGGACGGATGCCCCTGGACGTTCCACCGGGCCATCGACCGGGCCGCCGACCGGGACGCCCTGCGCAAGCAGCTGGACGGGATGCCGGGGTTGGACACGTACCTGACGGCCGGGTCTGCGGGCGGGGTCGATGACGGGTTGCCCGTACTGCTCGCGGAGGCCGGGCGGGCCGGTGAGCCGGGGTATGAGCAGCGGTTGCTGGTGGGGGGTGGGTTGCGGTTGGAGCATGTGCCGGTGTTGTTGAAGGCCGGGGTCGACGGGTTTCACATCGGCGGAGCGGCTCGGCCGGGGGGCTGGGACGAGCCGGTTTCGGCCGAAGCGGTCGCGGCGTGGCGGGCGGCGTTGGACGCCCGTTGATGACGTGTACGACGCGCTGCGGCGACCGGGCCTGCGGCCTGTGGAGCACGAAGGTGCGCCCGGCCCCGCAACAGCGTCTCGGCGACCGTGGTCAGGGGGCTCGGGTGCTGCCACGTGGTGCCCGTGAAACCGGCTGCCGTTCGCAAGCGGGTCAGTGGCCGGCCGAGGCCGGGGTGGCCACTTCGCGTGTCGGGGTGGTGGCGAACGATGACTTGTGCACGGCGAAGACCGTGTCGCAGCGGTCCCGGACGCCGGAGTCGTGAGTGGCGAGCACGACGGCACATCCGGCTCGGCTCAACTCACGGAGTATGTCGATGACGGCGGTGGTGTTGACGTCGTCGAGGGCGCCGGTGGGCTCGTCCGCGAGGACCAGCGTGGGGCGCTGGACCATGAGCCGGGCCAGGGCCACGCGTTGCTGTTCGCCGCCGCTCAGATAGTGGATCCGTTCCTTGCCCCTGCCCGCCAGGCCTACCCGGTCCAGGGCCTCGGCGATGCCCGGACCGTCGCTGTCCGACCTCTTCCGCCGTGGTCTGACGGCCACTTCCAGGTTCTCCTGGACAGTCGCGTTCTCGATCAGGGCGTAGTGCTGGAACAGGTACCCGAGGGTGTCACGACGGAATCGGCGGGTCTCTCCTCTGCCGAACCGCGTGATGTCGTTTCCCTGGTACCGGATCACTCCGGTGGTCGGTCGGTCGAGCAGTCCGAGGCAATTGAGGAGAGTGGACTTTCCCGACCCGCTCGGGCCGACGAGTGCGAGCATCTCACCCCGGCTGACGGCGAAGTTGACGCCCTGCCACAAGACCCGTGACTCGAAAGACTTGGACAGGTCTTCCGCCTCGATCACGATCTTCTCCGCATTGAACGAGGGGCTTTTGGTGCTTGCAGAGTTCATGCCGCAGCCGCTCCTTCCTTCACTATTCGACGATGGAAGAACGCGAGAGCGAGCAGCACGGCCCCGAATTCCACTGCAACCAGAGTCGTGATGACGCCGGCGTCCAGCGCGGTGAGGTGAGTGGGTTGGAAAGGAGCCGGTGCGCCGGCGGCCGCGTACTGTTTCAATTCCTGCCCCTGCTGCCACGCTTGGAAAGGAACCCGCGTGGCGAATATCGCGGCGATAGCCAGTTCCACGGCGAGGATGAAACGATGCGTGGTGACGTATCTCCAGCCGCTGATGTGTCGCGCGAAAATCGTCTGTGCGTTTCTGCGGGAATAGATGAGGCAAATCCCGACACCGGCGATGAGGAGAATGATGGCGGAGATGATGAGATTGAACACGTGAAGCCGTAGTTCGCTGACCGCGTTCCTGAGGTCCAAGGCGGTTTTCTGGCCAACGGGACTGATTCCGCTGATGTAGCTCTGCAGTCGGTTCGTCTTGATGCCGTTCAGCGCGTCATCAGGGTCAGGGAAGATCACTCCCGCCTGAGAGGCGTAGGTGGTGTATGCGTCGTGGGTGAGAAATCGCGAACCATTCGGTACGGCGATGATCACCGGGTCGCGCAACATGGACCTGTCCTCGTCGGGGCCGTGTCCGGAATTGTAGACATAGGTCCCGGTGTTGTATCCGAAGAGACGCTGTCCCGTTTTGCCCCTCACTGCCTCAAGTGGGACGTTCTGGTTTTGACGTGAGCCCATGATCGCGGACGCCGTCTTCGTGATCACCGCTGTATGAGAAGCGAGAGAATCCGGGATGATGACCCGTATCGACCGCGAGTCCGAAGCCTTGTCGTTACCGGCGCGAGAGGTGTAGCGGCGTCCCGCCGGGTCCCGTACCGGCTGCTCGGCGAGATACGTGTCGTTGACGATGAGGAACTCGCCGGACGGCAGACGGGCGCCGGGGGCGGATGTCTGGAGGTCTCTGCGGCCGGCGAGGACCACCTGGCCTTGCCGGTCCGCCTGGCGTAGCCATGGCCCCACGTGCTCGTCCAGTTGTTCCGTGCGCATGGCGAATGCGCCGCTGAGGCGGATCGAGACCGCCTCGCCCACCGTCTCGTAGACCTTCTGGTTGTCCTGGCGCATCAGCACGCCGCGGCCGGCGAGGGTGACGTTCGTGGCGATGCTGAGCGCGAGCAGGAGCGCCGGGATGCGTACGGCGTACACGCTGAGGGACGCCGCCCGTGCGGGCAGCTCGCCCTTGAGGGCCTGCAGTACGTCGACCTTGTAGGTCAGCGCGAGCACGGCCGCGTGGGCCGCGAGCACCAGGATGAGCAGGAGGACGGCGGCCACCGCAGCCACCATGGCGAACAGACCGAGCCAGGCGAAGCCGTTGTAGAGGCCGAGCGAGGCCAGCGTCACCGCCGTCACGGTGCCGGCTGCCGCGAGCCAGTAGACCGCCAGCTGTCGCAGGTCACGCAGGAGGATGCCGGTGAACGACATGCCCTGCATGCGCAGGACCCCGTACGTCTTGGCGTTGAGCAGCACGCTCGCGCCGGTTATCGTCACGGCCGCCAGCGCGACCACGCAGAAGGCCTGGAACAGCGGGTCGTCCGAGTACCGGCCGGTCAGCTCCGAGTACGACAAGGGGTGGGTCACGCTCGTGGTGAGACCCAGGCGATCGAGCTCGCCCACCAGCGCGTCCACGGTCGCGGCTGTGCCGAACACGTAGTAGGTGCCTCGAGGGTCCAGCGCTTCGACTTCTGACATCGGGTGCACGCGTGTTGCAAGGGTCCTGCTGAACTGTGGATAACCCTCGTCCAGCCACCCCTCGGTCATGGAAGTGCCGGCGGGGGTCAGATACAGATGCCGGAGGCCATCGGGATTCATCATGTCGGGCATCTCGCGGGCTATTCCGACCTTGTACTCGGCCGAGATGCTTTCGACAGCCCGGACGACTTGGGCCCCGCTCTTCGAGCCGTCGGAGTCGATCACTTCGACGAGGGCTGTGTTTCCTAGTATTCCGGTCTCATCCAGGCCGCGCACGAAAAGAAAGGACAGTGCTGCGGCGAAGGCGAGAACCGCGGCGTGGACGAATCTCGTGCCTCGATGCAGCATCTCTTACCGATCCGGTCAATCCGTGAGGGAACAGCTGTGGGGGCGAGGGGCACCCGCCCCCACAACTGGCGTCAGCAGCTGGGGTCGTAGTGGTACGAAATGGCGCCGCCGTTCTTCGTGCCCGATGCAAGGGACCACGGGCCCGGCGAAGTGCAGCCGCTCTTGAAGGTCTGGCTGCCGATCTTCACGGCCGACGAGTGCCAATTCGACGCGTGCTTGAAGTTCGACCACGCCGTATTGGCGCCCTGGTCGTAGCTCCACTTTCCGCCGGCCACATCGACGGTCGTGGCGATCGCCGGCGTTGCCGCAGCGAAAATGAGGGCCGCAGATGCGACGGCTGCCTTGACCACGTTTCTCTTGTGCATGGTGAATCACCTCTCACTATGAGCTTTTCGTGGACTTGTCGTGTGCACCCCAAAGCTTGAACGGAAAGTGATCACGGCGCAACAGCCTGATCGTTTTCGGCTGTCAGTTGGCTGAAAAGCCGTGGATCATGGAGGTGGGAGCGCGGCGAATGGAGTGAGGGGTGAATTCGGACAGTGGCAGGATTTCTACTGTCGTGATGGCCGCAGGAGCAGGTGCGTCGCGGCACGGGCCAGGATGTTTGGCTTAAGGTGCTACGGGTTGTGGCCGGTAGTGACTCCGGAATTCGGCCCTCCTCGCCAACCGTCCTCGGGAGCCCCCTTCATGTCGACCGGCCAAAAGTTAGAGACAGCATTCCGCTTTTCCCGGCCGGAAAGGGAAACCGTGGCGGGCACCGCCTCGTACCGCGTTGCCCTCGTCTGGCTGCTGCCGATGCTGTGGACGTCGGCCTGCGGTCTGTGGGGGCTGGCGCGGCAGGACAGCGTATGGCGGGACGAGGCCGCGACATGGCAGGTGGCCCAGCGCTCGACTGCCGAGATATGGCACATGCTGGGCAACGTCGACGTGGTCCACGGGCTCTACTACCTGCTGATGCATGTGCTGTTCGAGTGCTTCGGCCCCGGCATCACGACGCTGCGGCTGCCGTCGGTGCTGGCCACGGCGGTCGCTGCGGCTTGTGTGGCCGTCATCGGCCGCCGACTGGCCGGCGCTTGGGCGGGCCTGGCCGGCGGGATGACCCTCGGACTGCTGCCGGCCGTGCAGTTCTATCTCCAGGAGGGCCGGTCGTACGCGTTGGTGGCGGCCGGGACCGGAGTTTCCACAGTCCTCCTGGTGACCGCGCTGCAACGGCAGGTCCGGAGGCGCCACTGGGCCGCATACAGCGCCGCTGTCCTCTTCACGGGCCTGCTGAACTGGCTCTCGCTCATGATGCTTGCGGCGCACTTCGTCACCCTGCTCTGGACTTCTGCCGGGCGCACGGTGCTGGCTCGCTGGGCGGTGGCGGCCGGGTGCGCCACGGCCGGTGCGCTGCCGTTGATCGTGTTCAGCCGAAGTCAGTCCGGGCAGGTGTCATGGATACCGCCGCTGTCCGGGCACATGCTGATCGGCCCCGGGGTTCTGCTGGCGATCGGGGGCGTCGGCGCGCTGCTGGACCGGCCGCGGGCCCGCCGGTTGTCAACGGCGGCCGTGGGACTGCCGCTGCTGGCGGTGCCGCAACTCGGCCTCATCGCGCTGTCGCTGATCCAGCCGTTGTTCCTGGACCGCTACATCCTCTACAGCATGCTGGGGCTGGCCCTCCTGATCGGTACCATCGTCGACTCGGCGGTACGGGCGGCCAGGCCCCGCTGGCCGGGAGCGTCGAGGTGCATCCTCCCGATGGCGCTCGCCGTGGCGATGCTGGCACTGCTGCCGCAGTCACTGGCCAAGCGATCGCCGGCGAGCAGGGTGGACGACGTCCTGGCGGTGGCCTCGGAAATAAGGCACCTGAAGCAGGCCGGGAACGGGGTCCTCTTCATACCGTCGGCCCGCCGGGACACCAAGTCCGTCTCCCCGAACGCCTTCGCGGGCCTGCGGGACATAGCACTGGTGGAGACCCCGGTGGGATCCGGCACCCTGAAGGGCGTGGAGGCGGCCCCGGACCGGATACGCGCTGCGCTGATGGCCGAGCATCGGGTCCTCCTGGTGACGGACGCATCAGGGGTGGCCCGCCCGGTGACGACCGCCCGGGACAGAGCCAAGACCGCCGTCCTGCGCAGGTACTTCACCCCAGTGGCCGACGAACAGATCCGCGGCCGCAGGGTGACGGTGTACGAACGCCGGCCGACGACTCGCTGACCCCCCGTGAGCACCCTGGTCGGGCAGTTGAGAGGCCCTCGGCCAGGAGCACAGCGCGTGGTCCGGAAGGACTCCTCTAGGTCAGTTGTGGCGGCAGCGGGGCCGTGTGGGTCACCGTCAGGCCCGATACCGCCCTGGTCAGGGCCACGTACAGGCGGCGCAGGCCCGTGCGTTCGTCCGGTTCTGCGTCCACCACCGCACGGGGCTCGTCCAGGACCACGTAGTCGTACTCCAGGCCCTTCGCGAGCGAGGCCGGGACCAGGGTCAGGCGGGTGTCCTGGGTGGTTTCCTCGCCGGGGCCGATATACGGGATGCCGGCCTCCGTGAGGGCGTCGGCCAGTTCCGGCACGCGGGCGTCCGCCGCGATGAGGCCCGTCGAGCCCTCGTGGCGCAGCAACTCGCGGCAGGCCTCGACCACGTCCTTCGTGCCGGAGACCGGCCGGACCTCGAAGTGGCCCGGGTTCTCGCGGATCGAGGCCACCGGGGTCAGTCCGGGGGCGATGTGCGGGAGCAGCCGGGAGGCGTAGGTGATGACGTCCGTCGGGACACGGAAGCCCGCCGTCAGCTCCTCCACCAGGGCGTCCTGCTTGCCGAGATGGGTCAGCGCCTCCTGCCAGCTCCGCGTCGCCCAGGGCGTCGTCCCCTGCGCCAGATCGCCGAGGACGGTCGCGCTGCCGGTGGTGCAGCGGCGGCCGACCGCCCGGTACTGCATGGGGGAGAGGTCCTGCGCCTCGTCGAGGACGACATGCCCCAGGGAGTGCGTGCGCTGGATCAGGTCGGTGGCCTCGTCGATCAGGACGGCGTCCGCCGGCGACCACTTCGCCGACTTCACACTGCGCGCCGGCTTCGCCCAGAGGATCGCCTTCTGCTCGTCCTCGTCGAGGATCCCCTCGGCGTGCACGGCGAGGAACTCCGCGTCCGACAGCAGCCGCAGCACCAGCTTCGCCGGGTCGACGGCCGGCCAGACCGCCTTCACCGCCGCCTTGACCGCGCTGTTGCGGGCCACCGCGTCCTGCACCCGGTCGTCCGGCGCCTCACCCGACCGTTCCATCTGCACCAGCACGGCGTGCGCGATGCGCTGCGGCAGGGCCTCGCGCGCGGCGCCGTAGCGGATGTCGCGGTCGAGCAACTCGCGGACGATGTCCTCCAGTTCGTACGCCGGGACCCGCCAGCGGCGGGAGCCGCGCACGACCACGACCGGCTCGGTGGGCATCGTGACGTGCGAGTAGAGGGCCCGGCGCAGCACCCGCGCCAGCCGGGCGTCGCCCTTGACGACCGCGGCCGTCGCGTCGTCCGTGCCCTTGATCTCGACGTGGCCGACGAGGTCGTCGACGGTCGCCTGCTGGACGGTCAACTCGCCCAGCGCGGGCAGGACCTGCTCGATGTAGTGCAGGAAGGACCGGTTCGGTCCGATGACCAGCGTGCCGGTGCGGGCGAGCCGCTCGCGGTGGGCGTAGAGGAGGTAGGCGACCCGGTGCAGGCCGACGGCGGTCTTCCCGGTGCCCGGGCCCCCCTGCACGCACACCGTGCCGGAGAGGCCGGAGCGCACGATCTCGTCCTGCTCCGGCTGGATCGTCGCGACGATGTCCCGCATCGGTCCGACACGCGGCCGTTCGATCTCCCGCTGGAGCAGCTTGCTGGTCCGGTCCGCCTCCCCCGGGTCGGACAGGTGCTCGTCCTCGTACGCCGTGATGTCGCCGCGGGTGTAGCCGAAGCGGCGGCGCAGCGCGATGTCCATCGGGTCCTTCTTGGAGGCCCGGTAGAACGGCTGTGAGACCGGCGCGCGCCAGTCGATGACCATGGGGTCGCCGTCGTGGTCGTGCACATGGCGGCGACCGATGTAGAAGCGCTCCCCTTCCGCGCCCTCGGCCTTCTCACTCCCCGGGGCGTGCAGGTAGTCGAGCCGGCCGAAGAACAGCGGGGTGTCGCTGAGATCGGCCAGCGCCTTGACGCGCTCCTCGATCTGGCGGGCCAGCACCTCGGCGTTGACCCAGTTCGCGGTGACATCGCTGATGTCGAGGGCCTCGACGTCCTCGCGCATGGCGCGCAGGGCGGATCGGGACGAGGAGAGGTGGGAGCGCTCACGCGCGAGCGGGTCGTCGACGGGCGTGGACAAGGGGGTGCCTCCGGAGGGACCTGCTGAGAGTGGGCGGTGAGATGCCGGCCGGTTTCCGTCCGGTCGGCGGCACTCCGTGAGGGAGGCGGGCAAGAGCGGAGATTTTAGAGGAACGGGGGCGATGACCGCGAACGGTTTTCTCATCCCCTAGGGGACGGCCCTCATCCTCGAGGGGAGCGGGTCGGCCCAGCGGCGTACGCGGCGGCCGGGAGATTCCGCCCCGAGACCGACGCGGACTTTACGGGCCGAAACGCACCATGGAGACATGAGCGCAGCAACCATCCACCCCGCCCCGGCACCGGGCCGCCCGCCCGGCGCCACCGCCGTGGCAGGCAGCCACCGCCACCGCCTCGGCGATGCCCTGCGCGCCGTCAAGGTCTTCGCGGGCGCCGCCTTCGACGTGATCGTCCTCGGTCAGTACGGAGAGGAAGTCGGCGTGGTCCGCCGCAAGTGAGCGGACCGGCCCGGGCCGAGCGCCGTCAGCTCTCCGCGAGCAGCTCGTCCGCGTCCACGATCCGGTACGCGTACCCCTGCTCCGCCAGGAAGCGCTGGCGGTGCGCGGCGAAGTCCTGGTCGATGGTGTCCCGGGCGACCACCGAGTAGAAGTGCGCCTGGTGGCCGTCCGACTTGGGCCGCAGCACCCGGCCGAGGCGCTGCGCCTCCTCCTGCCGGGAGCCGAAGGTGCCCGACACCTGGATGGCGACCGTCGCCTCCGGCAGGTCGATCGAGAAGTTCGCGACCTTGGACACGACGAGCACGCTGATCTCGCCCTCCCGGAAAGCGTCGAAGAGCTTCTCCCGCTGCGCGTTCGACGTCTCGCCCTTGATCACGGGCGCCCCGAGGTGCTCACCCAGCTCGTCCAGCTGGTCGATGTACTGCCCGATGACGAGGATCTGCTGCCCCGCGAACTTCCGGACCAGCGCCTCGGTGACCTTCCGCTTGGTCGCGGTCGTCGCACAGAAGCGGTACTTCTCCTCCGTCTCGGCCGTGGCGTACGCGAGCCGCTCGGAGTCCGTCAGATTGACCCGGACCTCCACGCAGTCGGCGGGCGCGATGTAGCCCTGCGCCTCGATCTCCTTCCACGGCGCGTCGAACCGCTTGGGCCCGATGAGGGAGAAGACGTCGGACTCCCGGCCGTCCTCGCGGACCAGGGTGGCGGTCAGGCCCAGCCGCCGCCGCGCCTGGAGATCGGCGGTGAACTTGAAGACCGGCGCGGGCAGCAGGTGCACCTCGTCGTAGACGATCAGCCCCCAGTCCCGCGAGTCGAACAGCTCCAGGTGCGGGTAGACGCCCTTCCGCCGGGTCGTCAGCACCTGGTAGGTGGCGATGGTGACCGGGCGGATCTCCTTGCGGGTGCCGCTGTACTCGCCGATCTCGTCCTCGGTCAGCGAAGTCCGCTTCACCAGCTCGTGCTTCCACTGCCGCGCCGAGACGGTGTTCGTGACCAGGATGAGAGTGGTCGACTTCGCCTGGGCCATCGATCCGGCCCCGACCAGCGTCTTCCCGGCGCCGCAGGGCAGGACGACGACGCCCGAACCGCCGTGCCAGAAGTTCTCCACGGCCTGCTTCTGGTACGGCCGGAGCGCCCAGCCGTCCTCGGCCAGCTCGATCGCGTGCGCCTCGCCGTCGACGTACCCGGCGAGGTCCTCCGCCGGCCAGCCCAGCTTCAGCAGCGTCTGCTTGATCTGCCCGCGCTCGGAGGGGTGCACGGCGACCGTGTCCGGGTCGATGCGGGCGCCGACCAGCGGCGTGATCCGCTTCGACCGCAGGATCTCCTCCAGCACCGGACGGTCGGTGGTGGTCAGGACCAGCCCGTGCGCCGGGTGCTTGGACAGGGTGAGACGGCCGTAGCGGTCCATCGTCTCGGCGATGTCGACGAGCAGCGCGTGCGGCACCGGATAGCGGCTGTACTGCACGAGCGCGTCCACGACCTGCTCGGCGTCATGCCCGGCCGCGCGGGCGTTCCACAGGCCCAGCGGGGTCACGCGGTAGGTGTGGATGTGCTCCGGCGCCCGCTCCAGTTCCGCGAACGGGGCGATGGACCGGCGGCAGTCGTCGGCCTGCTCGTGGTCGACTTCCAGGAGCAGGGTCTTGTCGGACTGGACGATCAGCGGACCATTCACGCGCGGCACCCTTTCTGTGGCCGGAGGGCTCGGACGGCTCGACAGCGCGATGCCTCGGCCAAACGTCCAGTGTGCCTGATCGACCGCGTCAGGTGGTGTGATCTGCGCGTCCGGTCGTACTGAATGCCTATTCATCCCAACGTGTGGTGTGAATTCAGTTTTTCCATCGCGTCCCCGAAGAATGGCGCGGGTGCGCAACCCGACGACCACCACGCTCGGATACGCCCTGTTCGCCACCCGCTGGCTCCAGGCCCCGCTGTACTTCGGGCTCGTGGCCGCCCAGGGCGTCTACGTCTACAAGTTCTTCAAGGAGCTCTGGACCTTAATCCTGATGTGCGTGAGCGGGCACGCCACCGAGACGTACGTGATGCTCGCGGTGCTCAAGCTGGTCGACGTCGTCATGATCGCCAATCTGCTGATCATGGTGATCGTCGGCGGCTACGAGACGTTCGTCTCGCGCATCGGCCTGCAGGGCCACCGTGACCAGCCCGAATGGCTCTCGCACGTCAACTCCAACGTGCTGAAGGTCAAGCTCGCCACGGCGATCGTGGGCATCTCCTCCGTACACCTGCTCCAGATGTTCGTGG
>NZ_JBEOXI010000249.1:0-11473 GCF_040296465.1 Streptomyces sp. NPDC002130 | reverse complement strand
CGGGGTGGAGCAGCTCGGTAGCTCGCTGGGCTCATAACCCAGAGGTCGCAGGTTCAAATCCTGTCCCCGCTACTGAAGGCCGAGGGCCGGAATCCAAAAGGATTCCGGCCCTCGGTGCATTACCCGATACGTCATTACAGTCGGTGAGCGAACCATCCCTTTCCGCATAACAACTGACGCACCGTCAAAACTCGTCAGTCACATGCGAGGCGGTCAACTCGCCCGATTTAAGCCGGTCATGGCAGGTAAGTCCGCGCGAAAAAGGTTAATGATCAAGCGGAATCGCTGGAATACCCCCCGCGCCTCCATTAACGTTCGATAACGCAGCGCGGTCGTCCCAGCCGTCACAGAAGGCGGCTCCGTGCGCACGCGCCGAATCCCGAAAGGGAACCGGGGAACCACCACTTGGGGTGAATCGGGCGTACACCACCGTGCGAGCACGGCCGGTATACGCGCGTAGGAGACCTTCCTGCTCCGAACCCGTCAGCTAACCCGGTAGGCGAGAAGGAAGGAAAGGAGTACGCCCACGTGGCGTCCAACCGGCCTGCCCCCACGGCCCCGTACGCGCCGAAGCGCGACACCGACACCTTCGGCTACGGCGGTCAGCGCACCGACGAGGGCCCGTTCCAGGAGTGGAACCCCACCGAGGAGTCCATCCGTCCCGTCCGTGGCCGGCATCGCGTCACCAAGCAGCGCGGCGGAGGCCTCGCCCGCAGCTCCACCGTCCTGGGCGTCGGTGTCATAGCCGCCGTGGGTGCCGGCGGCATGGCCAGTGCCCAGACCGGCAAGCCCCCGGTGTCCATCTCCGTGCCGGACCTGCCCTCGGTGGGTTCCCTCATCTCGGACGACGACACCCCCGAAGGTTCCGCCACCCCGCTCAGCAGCCTCGGCACCGCCACGACGGCGGACACCGAGAAGAGCACCTCCGGAGCCGGCGCCGGCGAGGCGCTGCGCGCCAGGATCATGGCCCAGGTCGAGCACCAGCAGGACCAGATCGAGACCAAGGCCGCCCAGGATGCCGCGGCCGCCGCCGAGAAGGCAGCGGCGGACGCCGTCGCCAAGGCGGAGAAGGAAGCCAAGGCCAAGGCCGCCGAGGCCAAGAAGAAGGCGGAGGAGGAGGCCGAGAAGAAGGCCGAGGCCGAGCGCCTGGCCGCCCTGGCCAAGCAGTTCACGCTGCCGACCTCCTCGTACACCATCACCTCCAGCTTCGGTCAGGCCGGCGCCTACTGGTCCTCCGGCTACCACACCGGTCTGGACTTCGCCGCCCCGACGGGCACGCCGATCAAGGCCGTCCACAGCGGCACCATCACCGAGGCCGGCTGGAACGGCTCCTACGGCTACAAGACCGTCCTCACCCTCGATGACGGCACCGAGATCTGGTACGCGCACCAGTCCTCCATCGGCGTCAGCGTCGGCCAAAAGGTCAGCACCGGCGATGTCATCGGCCGCGTGGGCGCCACCGGCAACGTCACCGGGGCGCACCTGCACCTCGAAGTCCACTCCGGCGGATCCGCGAGCGGCATCGACCCGATGGCGTGGCTGCGGGGCAAGGGACTTAACCCGTAAGCGGTACGCACCCGTTGAAGCACCGACGGCCCTGACGACGACCCCCCGACGCCAGGGCTGCCGGACGTTCTGGCGTGTGCGGCGGCGGTCTACGCCGGGCGGAGTGTTTACAGGGCCTTTGCGTTCGCCGCGGAATGAGGCGTTCCTCTTTGGGTGTTGACGTGGAGCATGACTTCTCTGCGCAAGCTCGGCTCTTCCGACCTCGAGGTCTTCCCGCTCGCCCTCGGCGGCAACGTCTTCGGCTGGACCGCCGACGAGGACCAGTCGTTCGCCGTACTCGACGCCTACACCGCCGCCGGCGGCAACTTCGTCGACACCGCCGATGTCTACTCGGCGTGGGTCGCCGGCAACCAGGGTGGGGAGTCCGAGACCATCCTCGGCAGGTGGCTCGAGGCACGCGGCAACCGCTCCGACGTCGTCGTCGCCACGAAGGTCAGCCAGCACCCCGACTTCCAGGGGCTGTCCGCCGCCAACATCAAGGCCGCCGCCGACGCCTCCCTGCGGCGCCTGCGCACCGACTACATCGACCTCTACTACACGCACTTCGACCAGCCCGACGTGCCCGTCGAGGAGATCATCGGCGCCCTCGACGAGCTCGTGAAGGCCGGGAAGGTGCGGCACATCGCCGCATCCAACATCTCCGCCGAGCGGCTGCAGGCGTCCCTGGAGTTCTCCGACCGCGAGGGACTCGCCCGGTACGTGGCCCTCCAGCCGCACTACAACCTGGTCTCCCGTGACACCTACGAGGGCGAGCTCCAGGACCTCGCCGAGCGCAGCGGCCTCGCGGCCGTCCCGTACTACGCGCTCGCGTCCGGCTTCCTCACGGGCAAGTACCGGCCCGGCACGACGGTCGAGAGCGCCCGGGCGGGCGGTGCCGCCAAGCATCTGGAGACCGAGCGGGGGCGCCGGGTTCTCGACGCCCTCGACGAGATCGCCGGGGCGCACGACGTGCCCGTGGCCACGGTGGCTCTCGCCTGGCTCGCCGCCCAGCCGACCGTCGCGGCGCCGATCGCTTCCGCACGGACGGTGGAGCAGCTGCCCGCGCTGGTGGGCGTCGGGGAGCTGACCCTCTCGGAGGCCGAGGTCGGACGGCTCACGCAGGCCTCGGCCTGAATCGGTCTGACTGGGCCTAATACGGACGAGAGGTCCTAGGTGCGGTACGGGTTGTACGCGGGGTACGCCGTCGGCTGATGGCCGTACCCGTACACCCCGTGGACCGGCCAGGGCGGGGCCACCACCGGGACCGGTGGGGCGGTGATCCGCGCCGCGTGGTCCAGCGCGGGGCGGGACACCTCCCGGCGGCGCCACAGTTCGCCGAGCAGTTCCCGCTCCCGTACGGCGAAGTCCGCCCGGGCGCTGCCCCGCCGGGCCCGGTGCCGGAGGAACGCCAGGGACGTCGCGTACGCCTCGTACCGGGCCACCTCCCGGGCCGCCGCCCTGCCCGCGTGGCGACGGGCGTACTGGCGGGCGATCCGCCGGGCCCGCATCGAGCCGAGCGCGTACGGCTCGGCCGGGGTCAGCCAGCCGGCCACGGCGTAGGCGGGCAGCTCCGCCCGCACGGTCTTCAGTTCCCGCTGCCGCGTCCAGATCACCAGCCACGTCAGCAGCCCGAAAATGGGCACCATGAACGCCGCGTACACGGCGAAGAACCCGTACTCGCCGAACGCCGACGAGCCGTTCCACATCGCGTGCATGCCCATCGCCAGCAGCAGCCCGGACAGCGGGAAGACGATCCGGCGGACGGGTCGGCGGTCCGCCGAGAGCGCGGCGATGCCGAAGCCGATGCCGGTGAGGACCGTGAACAGCGGATGCGCGAACGGCGACATGATGATCCGCACGAAGAAGGTCGCCGCCGTGACGGAGGCGATGCCGGTGCCGCCGGTGAGCTGGTCGGTGCCGAACGCGGTGCCCAGGTAGAGGATGTTCTCCGTGAAGGCGAAGCCGGTGGCGGTCACACCGGCTATGACGACCCCGTCGACGATGCCGGTGAAGTCGCGGCGCCGGAAGAGGAAGACCAGGAGGACGGCCGCCGCCTTGGCCGACTCCTCGACCACCGGCGCTATCACAGTCGCGCCGAGGGTGTCCGCGCTGGACGGGTCCGCCGTCGCCGTCGCTATCCATCTCGTCGCGAAGCTGTTGGCGACGATCGCTATCAGCGCCGCCGCGCAGGCGCCCCAGGCGAAGCAGAACAGCAAGTTCCGCCAAGGGCCGGGTTCGACCCGGTCCAGCCAGCGGAACGCGGCTATCAGCAGGGGCACCGGGAGCACCGCCAGCCCGAGCCCGACCAGGAAGCCCTCCGTGCCGGTCTCCTCTCGGACCAGGGCGAGGATGACCAGGCCGGATATCGCGAGGAGTGTGCTCGGCGCGCCGTAGCGCACCCAGGCGCGCTGCCACCAGTGGGCGTGCCGCAGGGAGCCGGCCGTGCCTGGGCCGGCGAAGGGGACGCCGTCGGTGGGACCGCTCGGGTACGACGGGTGCGGGGGGCTGGTGGCCACGGAATTGACCCTAACGACGGATGGGCGCTGTCCGCAGGCGGGAACGTGCCAGGGGCGGTCAGGCGCCTGCGGGGGGCTGGTCCACGTGCTGTACGCGGCGGAAGAGGAGGTCGTTCACGACATGTCCCTTGTCCAGTCCCTGGCCCTCGAAACGGGTCAGCGGCCGGAAGTCGGGACGCGGCGCGAAACCGCCGTCCGCCTGTGTGTTCTCGAAGCCGGGGTGTGCCGTGAGGACGTCGAGCATCTGATCGGCGTACGGCTCCCAGTCGGTGGCGCAGTGGACGAGCGCGCCGGGCCGCAGCCGGGTGGCGGCCAGGGTGAGGAAGTCCGGCTGGATGATCCTGCGCTTGTGGTGCCGCTTCTTGGGCCAGGGGTCGGGGAAGTAGACGCGGAGGCCGCCGAGGGAGTCGGGGGCGAGCATCTCGCGCAGGAGGATGATCGCGTCGCCGTTGCCGACGCGGATGTTGGACAGGCCGTTGCGGTCGGCGAGGTTGAGCAGGTTGCCCTGGCCGGGGGTGTGGACGTCCACGGCGAGGATGTTCGTGGCGGGGTCGGCGCCGGCCATCTGGGCGGTGGCCTCGCCCATGCCGAAGCCGATCTCCAGGACGACGGGGTTGTCGTTGCCGAACAGCTCGGGCAGGTCGAGGGTCCGGCTGCCGTCGATGTCGAGGCCCCACTTGGGCCACAGGCGCTGCAGCGCGTCCGCCTGACCTGCGGTGACACGGCTGCGCCGGGGCTGGAAACTCCGGATCCGCCGCTCGAAGTGCGAACCGGCGGGGTCGGCCTTCGGCCCGTCGGGGAAGCGCGGCTCGCCCTTGGCCCGGGTGCGGCGGACGGAGGCGCCGGGGGTGTGCGGGTCCGGATGCGGGTTCGGGGCTTCGGGGGTGTTTGCGGAGTCAGACACAGTGCCTCTGATTTTACGGCTGCGGGGGCTTCGCCTGTCGCTGGGTGTGGGTCGGGGCCGCGCCGGGGGGTGTCCGTCCTCGGAACGTCGCGATGGGCTTGCACACCGACTGACTGTCCGTTGACGCGACAACCGCTGCGGGCGGACACCCCCCGACACGGCCCCTTGCGTCCGACGGCGGGTGCGGGAGCGTGGGGGTTCTCCGCTCCCTAGCTGCGGGCATGCGTGCCGCTAAGGGCGGCACGGGTGGGCGCAGCGGCACCTCGTGGCGCCGAGGTGCGCACCCACCCGGCCTCAGCCACAACCCCGAGCACCGGTGAAGCTCACAGCGCGCTCAATGCCCTCCGGGCCACCTCCCGGCCGATCGGCAAGGAGGCGGTGGCTGCGGGAGACGGTGCGTTCAGGACGTGCACCGTGCGAGGGCCCTCGCGGATCAGGAAGTCGTCGACCAGGGTTCCGTCGCGGAGGACCGCCTGTGCGCGCACACCCGCGGCCGTCGGGACCAGGTCGGCCTCGGACACCCCGGGCAGCAGCCTGCCCACCGCCTGTGTGAACGCCCTCTTGGACAGGGACCGCCGCAGCTCACCCGCCCCGTACCGCCAGTGCCGGCGGGCTATCTGCCAGGAGCCGGGCCAGGTCAGGGTCGAGCCCAGCTCGCGGAGGTTCACCGTGCCCCAGCCGTATCCCTCGCGGGCCAGGGCCGGAACCGCGTTCGGCCCGACATGGACACCCCCGTCGATACCCCGCGTGAGATGCACGCCGAGGAACGGGAACGCCGGGTCGGGAACGGGGTAGACCAGGCCGCGTACCAGCTCGGGCCGGGCCAGCTCGTAGTACTCGCCCCGGAACGGCACGATCCGGACGTCCGGATCGTCCCCGGTGAGCCGGGCGATCTCGTCACAGCGGAGACCCGCGCAGTTCACCAGGACCCGCCCGCGTACGACGTCCCCCGCGGCCGTCAGCACGGCGACTCCCCGCTCGGGGCGCCGGTCGACGCGCACGACCCGGGCGCCGTAGCGGATCTCCGCGCCCGAGCCGTGGGCCAGCTGGCGGGCGACCGCGACGAAGTCGCAGATGCCGGTCGTGCCGACGTGTATCGCTGCCAGGCCCCGGACCTCCGGCTCGTACTCGGCGATCTGGGACGCGCCCAGTTCGCGGACCGGGATGCCGTTCTCCCGGCCGCGCTGCACGAGCGCGTGCAGGCGGGGCAGCTCCGAGCGGCCGGTGGCGACGATCAGCTTGCCGGTGACCGCGTGGGGGATGCCGTACTCGGCGCAGAACTTGACCATCTCGGCCGCGCCCCGCACCGCGTAGCGGGCCTTGAGGGAGCCGGGGCGGTAGTAGATGCCGCTGTGGATGACGCCGCTGTTGCGGCCGGTCTGGTGGCGGGCCGGGCCCGGCTCCTTCTCCAGGACGGTGACACGTGTGCCCGGTGCGGCGCGAGTGATCGCGTACGCCGTCGACAGACCGACGATCCCGCCGCCGATCACCAGCACGTCACAGTCGTATGCGGTCCGCACGCACATCACCTCCCGCCTCGATAGTGCACTGCGCCACTGACAATGCCTTCAAACGCGGAGAGGGGCAGTCCGTGCGGGGGCGCGGGGAACTGCGCGACAGGCCACAGACGAACCGCAGCCTCGAGATCACAGCAAACCGGCACACGCTCAGGCGGGAGCCATCAGCAGCGGTCGCGCACGCTCACGGAGCTCCACCACGCGCGGCTCGTCGCCGTACGGCTCCAGCCGGTGCAGGAGGTCCTTCACGTACTCGGTGGTACGGGCCGAGGAGATCCGCCCGGCGACCTCCACCGCCCGCACTCCCTGCTCGCACGCCGCGTCGAGGTTCCCCGACTCCAGTTCGGCGACCGCGGAGACGACCAGGCGCAGGCCGTGCGAGCGGACGAACTCCTCCGTGGGCTGCGACAGGGCCTGCTCGGTGAAGCGGCGGACCTGGCGGGGCGCCTTGAGGTCGCGGTAGCACTCGGCGGCGTCGGCGGCGAAACGGTCGTAGGAGTAGAAGCCGAGCCAGCTCGGGTCGTTGTCGCCGGGGCGGGCGCGCTCCAGCCAGCTCTCGGCCGCCTTCAGGGCGCCGCCGGCCGCCTGGGCGTCGTTCGCGCGGGCGTGCGCGCGTGCCTCGACGAGGCGGAAGAAGCTCATGGTGCGGGCCGTCGCCAGCCCGCGGTTGCGTTCCAGGGCTGCCTGGGCGAGGTCCACGCCCTCGTCGCCGAAGCCGCGGTAGGTGGCCTGGAGGGACATGGTGGCCAGTACGTAGCCCCCGAGGGGGACGTCCGCCGCCGCCCGGGCCAGGCGCAGGGCCTGGATGTAGTAGCGCTGGGCCGCTTCCTGCTGGCCCGTGTCGAAGGCCATCCAGCCCGCGAGGCGGGTGAGTTCGGCGGAGGCGCCGAAGAGGGCCCGGCCGACCTCGTCGGAGTAGGAGCCGAGCAGCAGGGGGGCCGCCTCCACCCTTAAGCACTCGGGGACCATCGAAGAACGCCAGTCGCCGCCGCCGTACTTGGAGTCCCAGCGCCGCGCGTCCTCGGCGGCCTCCCGCAGCTTCTGCACATCGCTGTGGCCGACTTTGAGCGGTGCGCCGGAGCCCTCACCGGGGCCCACGTCACGCGCGACCGAACTGTCGGCCGGGGTTATCAGCCATCGTGAGGCGGGCGTTGCGTATGCGCTCACCGCGAACGATCCCGCCAGCGACTGCCAGATGCCGCCGGAGCCGGCCCGGCGGCCGGCGAGGTCGAGGCGGTACAGGTCGGTCGCCGAGCGCACCGCCTGGCCGACGTCCCGCGGGAAGGCGAGGCCTACCTCGGGTGCGGGGTCCGCGTCCGCCAGGCCGATCTCGTGCAGCGGCACCGGGCGGCCGAGTTTCTGGCCGATGGCGGCGGCGATGAGGTGCGGGGCGGCACCCTGCGGCACCATTCCCTTCGACACCCAGCGCGCCACCGACGTCTTGTCATAGCGAAGCGTCAGGCCGCGCTGGGCGCCAAGATCGTTGACGCGCCGCGCGAGGCCTGCGTTGGAGATTCCCGCGAGGGCGAGAACGGCGCCGAGTTTTTCGTTCGGCCCGCGTTGCTCCCTGGACATGAGCCACCCCTCGACACAGACGGCTGCCGCACTGGCATAACCACGCGGCATTCGTAAACCCAGCGTAGTTCGCCGCATCCCAAGCGTTAAGGGGCATTGTTCCGGTTGGCGGGATTGTGGTCCGTACTGAAGTGCGGTTCAGATACGGGCTGTTGCGACGTGCTCCCGTTGTGTGGCCGTGCGCCTGCCCGTGCGCTCTTCTCCGGCCATCGCGGGAGCGGTTCCATGGTCGTTGCGTGGGTCGGCCCGCTGTACTGGATCCAGTGGGCTGGGGGACACCGCCGCCTACATCCCCGCGGGCGGCGGAACGGTCCGGGAGGCGTGCTCCGTCTCCCGGACTGCGCGACCGGGTGGCAGGACGCCGCGCCTGTACGGAGAGTGTTCGAGGCTGCTCGCGTGACACCGATTTGGCCGAAAGTCGCCCCCGCCGGTCGTGGGCTATCAGGGCTCCGACCATGGCACTTGAGGGCGCGTCGGGCGTGATTGGGGCGCGTTTTGGGGGCGCATTCGCGTCGCAGTACTACTGCAGACATGTCGCTGGCGTGCCTTGATTCTTCGCCGCTTCTTCGCTTTGCTCAGCTTCTTCCGGCGTCTCGTGCGTCTTCTTCCGGCTCCTTCTCCCCGCGTCTTCTTGCGGCACCTTCTCCCCGCGTCTTCTTGCGGCACCTTCCCCCGCGTCTTCTTCCGGCTCCCTCTTGTGGCGCCTCGTTCGTCGTTCTCTCCGTTCGGTCTTTCGTCGTGTCTGTCGTCGCCTCCTTCGTCCCGTCTTCCCGCCGAGCGGTCGTCGGTTCGTCCGGCTTTCCGCCCGGATCTTCTTGTGGCGTGCGGGTGTTCGGGGTGTTCGCGACCGTGCGGGTGGCTCCGCCGGGGCGCATTCGGCGGAGCGCAAGCGGCGTCGGCGCCCTCTGGAACGCTTCCTTCATGGCAGCATGGTGAACCGGTTCGTACGGTGCACTGGTTGTCCACAGCCTGTGGAGGCGGCGATGCGGTGGTTGGTGGGATGGAGCAGCACCGCCGCGGGAGCCGTCGCTGCCGGTTCGGCGGGGGCCACCGGCAGCGAGGGGGAGACCCTGCACCCGGTGGGGTCCCAACTCCTGTGGGGCGACCCCGATCCGCTGTGGGCGGTCGGTGACTGGCGCCCCGACGAGGTGCGGGTCGTGAAGGCCGACGACCGGACCAGGATCGCCGTCCTCGGCATCTGCGGCGCCACCGACGAGCAGCTGCGCGTCGCGCTGTTCGCCGCACGCGGTGGCGCACTTCGGCACCTGACCGCCTGGCCGGGCAGCTACACCGCGATCGTCCAGGTCGGCAGGCGGATCACCGTCTGCGGTGATCTCGCGGGCGCGCGGCCGGTGTTTCACACGCCCTGGGCCGGCGGTACGGCGTACGCGACCGCCGCGCTGCCGCTGGCCGACCTCATCGAGGCCAACCTCGACTTCGGGCATCTCGCCGCGCTGCTGGCGGCCCCCGACGTGCCCGCCGCGCTGCACGACTCCACGCCGTACGACGGCGTGAAGCGCATTCCGCCCGGGCACGCCCTCATCCTGCGCGCCGGGGCGCGCGAGATCGCCGGGTACGAGCCGGTCGCCTCACTGGCCGTGGCGGCGCCCCCTGCCGACCCCGACAGCGCGGTCGACGCGGTGCGGGACGCGCTCGTCGAGGCCGTGCGGACGAGGCTGTCCGCGCCCCGGCACGTCCCCGGCGCCGACATCGACCCCGGTCCCGTGCCCGGCATGGGGCCCGCCGAGCGGCGTGCCGCGCGCGGGATGCCGGTGCCGGGAATCGGCGCGGACCTGTCCGGCGGGCCGGCCTCCGGGGCACTGGCGTTGCTGGCCGCGGGGCTGCCCGGGATGCCGGGCACGGTGCTGGGGCACGGCACGGGCGCGGGGGAGCGGCTGCTGGCCGTCACGTTCAACGACCTCGCCGTCGGGGGCCGGGAGGCGGAACTGGAGCGGGCGGGCGCGCTGGCCGCGAACCCGCGGCTGCACCACGTCGTCGTGGCGGGCGGCGAGGAGACCCTCCCCTACGCCGACCTGGACGGGCCCCTGACGGACGAACCCGGGCCGTGCCTGGTGTCGGCCGCGCGCCATCGGGCCCGGCTGGCGGCAGGCAGCGCGGACCACTTCACGGGCTATGGCGCGCGCCAGGTCCTGGACGCCCATCCCGCGCGTTTGGCCGACCTGTTGATGGACCGTCGGCGGCGGCATCTCGTGCGGCCGGTCGCCGCGCTGGCCAAGGCCGACGGGTCGGTGCTCGTGCCCGCGCGCGTGTACGCGGCGGCGCGGCGGTTGTCCCGTATGCCGTACCGGTCGGGGCTCGAGGCCCTCGCCGAGCGCCTGCTCGACCCCCGCTCCGACGACGGCCTCGACGCGCCCGGCGGTGCGCTGGACGCCTCGCTCGCCGCGCTGACCTGGGGCAGACCCGGGCCGGCGGCGCGCTGGCTGACCGGTGAGGCGCTCGCTGAAGTATCGGTTCGTCTTCAGGCGTCCACCCACCGGTCGGAGCTGGTCGGGCCGGGGCAGCGGCCGGGGGACTTCCGCGCGCGTGCGGCGCTGGGACGGCATGCGGCGGACCTGCGGGTGCTGGAACAGGCGGCGGAGGTCCGCTTCCAGCGGCTGCACGCGCCGTTCCTCGACAACCAGGTCGTCCGCGCGGCCCGAGCTCTGCCGGAAGCGCTGCGGGTGCGGCCGGGCGCGCGGGCGGCGATCCTGCGTACGGTGCTGGAAGGGGCCGGGGTCCGCGAACTGCCGCCCGGCTGGGGCGCCCCGACTCAGGCGACGGCGGCGGCCGCGGAGCGCACGGGGCTGCGCGTGGCGGCGGACTCCCTGGTCGCCCTTTTCGACACCCCGCTGCTGGCGGAGGCGGGCCTGGTCGAGGCCCGCGTGGTCCGCAAGGCGCTGCGCGGCGCGGCGGCGGGTGAACCCCTCCCTCTGGACGGCCTGGCGGACCTGGTCTCCCTGGAGCTCTGGCTGCGTCGCCTCCTCGCCCGCCGCGGCACGTGCTGGACGGGCACACCGGCACGGCAGCGGGCCGTTCCGGCGGGGATCGCACCGCAGCGGGGGGCGTTGGGGGCGGGGGCCGGTGGGGGGCGGCGGGTGTAGTGCCTGTGCGGGTGCTTGCGCCTTCTCGCGGGGTGGGGGTCGGGGCCGCGCCGGGGGGTGTCCGTCCTCGGAACGGCGCGATGGGCCCACTTACCGACTGACTGGCGTCGACGCGCCAACCGCTGCGGGCGGACACCCCCCGACAGGGCCCCTTGCGTCCGACGGCGGGGGCGGGCGCGTCTCCGCTCCGCCTGCGGGCAGTCGTGCCGCGGGGGCGGGGCCGAGATCGCCCAAGTGCTCGGGCACGAGGTCGTCGTGGCCGAGCGGGACACCGACCTGTATCTCCAGGCGCGCCCCGGGACCGGCTCACGCTGG
>NZ_JBEOXI010000248.1:0-11543 GCF_040296465.1 Streptomyces sp. NPDC002130 | reverse complement strand
CCCCGCCCGCGGCGCCGAGATAGACGAGACGGTGCTCCTCCTGGAGGGCTGAGCGGGCCGGGCGGCTGGAGCTGCGCGGGGTGACGTCCCGGCGCGGCGGACGCACCGTGCTCGACGGGGTGGACCTCGACGTGCCGGGCGGCACGACCCTGGCGGTGGTCGGCCGGTCCGGCTCCGGCAAGTCGATGCTGGCCGCGCTCGCCGGACGGCTGGCCGACCCGGACGGCGGCGAGGTGCTCCTCGACGGTGTCCCGCTGCGCGAGCTGCCGCACGACGACCTGCGCGGCGCCGTCGGCTACGCCTTCGCCCGCCCCGCCCTGCTCGGCGGCACGGTCGAGCAGGCGCTCGGCCTCGGCCTGCCCTCCCCCTCCCCCGGCCGGATCCGGGAGGCGGCCCGCACGGCCCTCGCCGACGACTTCGTGCGCCGCCTCCCCGACGGATACGGCACGGCCGTCGCCGACGCCCCCCGCTCCGGCGGTGAGTCGCAACGGCTGGGCCTCGCCAGGGCGTTCGCACACGGCGGACGCCTGCTGATCCTCGACGACGCCCTCTCCAGCCTCGACACGGTGACGGAACGCCACATCACCGACGCCCTCTTCGGCGACGGCCCGGGCAGCACCCGGCTCCTGGTCGCCCACCGCGGCGCGACGGCCGCCTGCGCCGATGCGGTGGCGTGGCTGGACGACGGGCGGGTGCGGGCGGTGGGGCGGCACGAGGAGCTGTGGCGGCTGGCGGAGTACCGGGCGGTGTTCGCGGACGGGGCGGGCCCCGCCGGCTCCCCTGCGGGCGAGGGCGGTTCACAGCCGGTCCCGGGCACCCGGGGCGGGACGAGCGGGGAGAAGGACGTAACGGCATGAGCGGCCAGACGTGTACGGGTGCGGCTGTCGGGGGCGGGGTGTGCTCATGACGTCCTTCACCGGCCTCCCCGCCCGGGGCCTGCGCTTCCTGCTGGCCCGCCGACGGGTCCTGCTGCGGCTCACCGCCTGGTCCGTGCTGGAGACCGGGCAGACCTTCCTCATCGGGTACGGCCCCGCCCGGGCCCTGGACGCGGGGTTCCTGCGCGGCCGGGCGGACGTCGGACTGGTCTGGCTGGCGGTGACCGGCCTGGGCGTCCTGCTCGGTGCGTACGGCACCGCCCGGGTCTACGCCGCCGTCGCTGATCTGGTCGAACCGCTCCGGGACCGGCTCGTGGAACGGGTGGTCTCGCGCGGGGTGCGCGGCGGTGACGCGGGGTCGCTGTCCGGGCTCACCCAGCAGGTGGAGATCGCCCGGGACACCTTCGCCGGACTGGTCATGGTCTCCCGCTCCTTCGTGTTCACCTCCGTCGGTGCCCTGGCGGGCCTGTTCGCGCTCGCCCCGCCGCTCCTGCTGGTCGTGGGACCGCCCCTGGCCCTCGGCATGGCACTGTTCGCCGCGACGCTGCGGCCCCTCGCCCGGCGGCAGGAGGCGTTCCTGGTCGCCGACGAGGCCCTCGCCGGTGATCTCGGCACCGTCTGCCCGGGCCTGCGCGACATCACGGCGACCGGCGCGGAGGCGCAGATCGCCGCGGGTACCGGGGAGCGCGTCGAGGCGGAACTGCGGGCGGCGCGCGCGCTGGCCCGCTGGGGTGTGCTGCGGGTGGCGTCCCTGACGATCGGCGGCCAGCTGCCGATCGTGCTGCTGCTCGCCGCCGCCCCCTGGCTCCTGGCCCAGGGCGTCTCCACGGGCGCCCTGGTCGGTGCCCTCGCCTACGTCACCCAGTCCCTGCTCCCGGCCCTGCGCAACCTGATCCACGGCCTGGGCACGAGCGGCTCCCGCCTGACGGTGGTACTGCGCAGACTGACCAAGCCGGACACCACCGACGACACCGCCACGCCGCCTCTCCCAGCGACGAGCCCCCGCCCCACGAACGCCACCACGGCCGACACGCCGCAGCCGACCGGCGAACCCACACCCGCCCACCGCACCAGCGGACCCCACCCGGACGGGAACACCCGCCCGGCGCACACCACCACGGCGGACAGGCCCCAACTGACCGGCGAACCCACACCCGCCCACCGCACCAGCGGACCCCACCCGGACGGGAACACCCGCCCGGCGCACACCACCACGGCGGACAGGCCCCAACTGACCGGCGAACCCACACCCGCCCACCGCACCAGCGGACCCCACCCGGACGGGAACACCCGCCCGGCGCACATCACCACCGCCGCCGACGGACCCCAGCGGGCAGGCGGGCCCGCCCGGGCCGATCACACCGGCTCCGGCCGCGGCGTGCCCCACCTCGGCGGGAGCGCCTCCTCCTCGAACGACGGCCGCACCGTGCCGGTCCCCCGCCCCTCGGGGAACCATGCCACCGCGGAGCCGCCCCCGGCCGTCTCCCTCGCCTCCGTCACCTTCGCCTACGGGCCTGCCAGCGCGCCTGTCGTCCGCGACCTCGACCTCGTGCTCCCGCCCGGAGCGCACCTGGCCGTCGTGGGGCCCAGCGGCACCGGCAAGTCCACGCTCACCGCGCTCGTGGCAGGGCTGCTCACGCCCTCGCGCGGCACCGTCCGGGTCGGCGGACACCCCGTGCCCGGCCCCGAGGCGGCCGCCGCGCGGGTGCTCATCCCGCAGGAGGCGTACGTCTTCGGCGGCACCCTGGCCGAGAACCTCGCCTACCTGCGTCCGGACCCGGTGCCCGAGGGGGAGCTGCTGGCCGCGGCCGAAGCGGTCGGCCTCGCCCCGCTGGCCGGCCGGCTCGGGGGGCTCGACGCCCCGGTGGACCCGTCGGCGCTGTCGGCCGGGGAGCGGCAGCTCATCGCCCTGGCCCGGGCCTACCTGTCGTACGCTCCGCTCGCCCTGCTGGACGAGGCGACCTGCCATCTGGACCCGGAGACGGAGGAGCGCGCGGAGCTGGCGTTCGCCGCCCGGCCGGGCGGGACCCTGGTGGTGGTGGCCCACCGCATCAGCTCGGCCCGACGCGCCGGCCGGGTCCTGGTGCTGGACGGCCGGAGCACGGCGTACGGCGGTCATGAGGAGCTGCTGCGGTCCTCCGCGCTGTACCGGGACCTCGTCGGCAGCTGGACTCCCGCACTGGCCCGGTAGGCCCTGTCGGGTGGATCGGCTCGGCCGTGAGGTGCGGTTCTTCTCAGCCGAGCCATGCCCCGCGGCGCCGAGATGATCGAACGACAGGGCCCAGGGGTCAGAGCCAGCCCTGGCCCTGCGAGATGCGTATCGCGTCGATGCGGTTGCGGGCCCCGGTCTTGCGGGTGATGGCGGCCATGTAGTTGCGCACCGTCCCGTGGGACAGGTGCAGGCTCCCGGCGATCTCCGCGATGGAGGCTCCCTCGGCCGCGAGGGTCAGCACGCTCAGCTCTCTGCGGGTCAGCGGCATCTCGGCCGCCTTGAGGAACCCGAAGCCCAGCGAGTCGTTGACGAAACGTTCCCCCTCAGCGACACGACGGATCCCGCGCAGCAGATTCTGCGGGGATCCCTCCTTGTCGACGTACCCGAGCGCCCCCGCCTCGACGGCCCGCTTGAGCAGGCCCGGCCGGTTCGCGGTGGCGAGCACGAGTAATCGGGGGCGCGCGCGGTCCGGCCCCGGCCGGCACAGCTCGCCCAGCGGGGGGATGCCGTAGGAGTCCGCGCACTCCAGGTCCGCCGCGCACACGTCCGGCCGAACCGACCGCACCATGCCCGGCGCGCCGCGCCACGACGTGTCGTGCACCGACAGGTCGGACTCCTGCCGCAGCCACTCCGCCAGCACCGACCGCACCAGACACTCGTCGTGGACCAGAAGCACCCGGATCACTGCCACCCCCTCCGCTCGCCGTACGCCCCCTCGTCGTGTTGAGCGCGTGCCCCATTGTTCGCGACCGTGACCCTGCGTGGACACGAGAAACCGGCCATCAGGAGGCGCGGGGGCGCACGCCCAGCGCTCGTACGCCCGCCCACGCTTCGACTACGGAGGCATGAGTCGGGGTGCTCGGGGTACGAGAGTGCCCCCTGTGGGGCCGATACCCCTGTGACCGACGGTAACCGGCACTGTTCCGGAAGCGCTCGTCGTGCGGGACGGGCCGCCAGGGGGGAGATTTGTTCCTGGACCCGGTCGCGCGGCCGTGCGAGGAGGTGGTCGGCGTGTCCGACGGGCAGTCGTCCGCGCAGGCGCCGGCAGCCGCCAGGACGCCGGTCGGCCGTCCCCTGCTCTCGCTGGCGCTGGCCTCGATGATGGACGAGGTGCACGCCCACTCCGGCGCCGTGTACCTGATGGCGCCGGATCAGCCCGTGCTGGAGATGGCGGTGATGGCCGGACTGCCCCGGGCGTTCGCGGCGCCCTGGGAGCGGGTGGGCCTGAGCGCGCCGATCCCGGTGTCCGACGCGGCGCGCGAGCGGCGGCTGGTGTGGGTCGGCGGCGAGGAGCAGATGGCCCGCCTCTATCCGCGGATCGCCGTGGTGCTGCCCTACCCGTTCGCCCTGGCCGCGGTGCCGGTCGCCACCGAGTCGACCGTCTACGGCGCGGTCTTCGTGACGTGGCCGGGCGCGCATCCGGCGGAGATGTCCGACCACGAGCGGGAGCATCTGACCGCGGCCTGCGGCCGGCTTGCGGTCCGGCTGGAGCGCGCCGCCGAGCACAGCATCCCGCCGCACCCCGAGACCGACCTGCTCGCCTCGCCCCTGGTGGGCGGCATGGCCGGCACGCTCGGCACGGTCGAGGCGGCCCGGATGGTGAGCCGGCTGCCCTACGGGCTGGTCTCGCTCGACCTGCACGGACGGGTCGGCTTCGTGAACGCGGCGGCGGCCGAGCTGCTGAGCGTCCCCGTCAGCCGACTGCTCGGCACCCAGCTGTGGGCGTCGGTGCCCTGGCTCAACGACCCGGTCTACGAGGACCGCTACCGGGCGGCGCTGCTGAGCCAGCACGGCACCTCCTTCGTGGCGCTGCGCCCGCCCGGGGAATGGCTGTCGTTCCGGCTGTACCCGAGCACGACGGGCCTGAGCGTCCGCATCACCAGGTCCAAGGCCGTGTCCCGGATGAACCGGACCGCACCGCCGCCCGACGGGGCACCGTCCCGGCTGGTCACCATCTCGCAGGTGCTGGACCTGGCCGGCGCGCTCACCGAGGCGGTGGGGGTGCAGGACGTGGTGCAGCTGGTCGCGGACGAGATCGCCCCGGCCGTGGGCAGCCAGGCCCTGGTCGTGCTGGGCTCGCGGGCCAGGCGTCTGCAGGTGCTCGGGCACCGCGGCTACCGGGATCCGCACGTGGTGGAGCGGTTCGACGGGATGCCCCTGACCGAGCCGACCCCGGGCACCCAGGTGCTGCGCACGGGCGTGCCCGCGTTCTTCGAGTCGCAGGAGCAGCTGGAGCGCCTGTACCCGGCGCGGCTCGCGACCCCCGACGGGTTCGCGGCCTGGGCCTTCCTGCCGCTGATCGCCCAGGGCCGCCCGGTGGGGACGTGCGTGCTCTCCTACGCCGAGCCGCACCCCTTCCCGACGGAGGAGCGGGCGGTGATGACCAGCATGGCCGGGCTGATCGCCCAGGCGCTGGAGCGGGCGCTGCTCTACGACGCCAAGCACCGGCTCGCGCACGGTCTGCAGGAGGCGCTGCTGCCGCACTCCCTGCCGTCGCTGCCCGGCATCGAGGCGGTCGGCCGCTATGTGCCGGCCACTCAGGGCATGGACATCGGCGGCGACTTCTACGACCTGGTGGGCACCCAGGGGCGTGCCGCGGCGGTGATCGGGGACGTGCAGGGCCACAACGTGACGGCGGCCGGGCTGATGGGGCAGGTCCGTACCGCGGTGCGGGCCTACACGACCGTGGGGCAGGCGCCCGAGGAGGTCATGCGCAGCACCAACCGGCTGCTGCTCGACCTCGGATCCGACCTGTTCGCCAGCTGCCTGTACCTGCGGCTCGACCCGGAGCACGGGCGGGCCGTGATGTCCCGGGCGGGGCACCCCCCGCCGCTGCTGAGACGGCCCGACGGGCGGGTGCGGGTCCTCGATCTGGCGGGCGGCCCACTGCTGGGCATCGACGCCTCGGCGGTGTACCCGACGACGGAGGTCGCCCTGCCCCCCGGATCGCTGCTCGTCCTCTACACCGACGGGCTGGTGGAGTCCCCCGGTACGGACTTCGAGGAGGCCCTCGCGGATCTGGGCCGGCGGCTGGCCGACGCCGGGGACCAGCCGCTGGACGAACTGGCCGACAGCCTCGTCCATCAGGAGCGGCACCGCGCGGACGGGGAAGAACGGCTCGATGACATCGCCCTGTTGCTGATCAGGGCCCTCGGGTAGGGCCGGTGGACATCGGCAACCGGTCCGGAACGCAGGGGAGCCGGCCCGGTTCCGCCAGGAAGGGGCGGAACCGGACCGGCTGCGTCGGACCGGCTGCCGACGGCTCTGCAGGGGTCAGCGGGACTCGGTCAGACCGGAGTTGTCCTCGACACCCTGACCCGCGTCCTGACCGGCACCCGCGTCCTGACCGGCTCCGGCGCCCGCTTCGTCGCCTCCGGCCTGCTCACCGGCACCGGCTCCGGCCTCTTCACCGGCTCCGGCACCCGCACCGGCTTCCTCACCGGCACCGGCCTCTTCACCGGCGCCCGCTTCGTCGCCCGCACCGGCTTCCTGGCCCGCACCGGCTTCCTCGCCCGCACCCGCACCGGCCTCGTCACCGGCACCGGCACCGCCGCCCGCGGCACCGCCCGCGCCGAGGGTCGCGCCGACCGCCTCCAGGGCGGTGGTCACCGGCTGGAAGAACGTCTCGCCGCCGACGGTGCAGTCACCGCTGCCGCCGGAGGTCAGGCCGATGGCGAGACCGTCCTGGGTGAACAGCGAGCCGCCGCTGTCGCCGGGCTCGGCGCAGACGTCGGTCTGGATGAGGCCGGTGACGGTGCCCTCCGGGTAGTTCACCGTGGCGTCCAGGCCGAGGACCTGGCCGTCGGCGAGCCCGGTGGTGCTGCCCATCCGGAAGACCTCCTGGCCGACGGTCGCCTCCGCGGCCTCGGTGATCGGGACGGTCTGGTTGCCGGTGTTGACCTCGCTGGGCGCCTCGGCCGCCGGGTCGTCGTACTTCACGAGTGCGAAGTCGCCGGTGCCCGGGAAGGTCGACTGGTCGACGGTCGCGATCGGCTGACCGCCCTGGGTGTCGGACCACTCGTTGCCGCCGAGGGTGCAGTGACCGGCCGTCAGGAAGGCCGGGGAGCCGTCGCCCGCGGTGACGTTGAAGCCCAGGGAGCAGCGCGAGCCGCCCGCGAAGATGGCGTCGCCTCCGGAGACGAACGGCTTGAAGGTGCCGGAGGACTTCTTGAGCGTGGCCATGCCGGAGCCGAGCTCCTGCACGGTGCTTTCCAGTCTGTCCCACTTGGCACCGGTCACGGTGCTGTCGGCGGTCACCAGGAGCTTGTTGGTGCGCGGGTCGATCGACCACGAGGTGCCCGCGATGGTCGCCTCGGACTTCAGCGTCGACGCGCCGTCCTGGAGCTCCGACCAGCTGTTGTCGACCTCGCGGACCTTCGCGCCGGCCGCCTTGGCCTGCACGATCACGTTGTTGTTGTCGCCCGGTACGACGTTGACGACGAGCTGCTTGTTGTCGCCGTCGTAGTAGGAGCCGCCGAACGCCTCACCGAGGAGCCCGGAGAGCTGCGAGGCGAGATCCGAGGCGTCGCCCGCCTTCAGGGTCTTCGGCGCGGCAGCCGCGTCGTCGGACGAACCGTCCTGCGAGGCGTTGGCGTTGGGGAGCAGGATCGCGGCCGCGCCGAGCGCCACCACGCTGCCCGCCGCTATCGCGGCCTTGCGCTTCGGAATTCGCTTGTGACTCAAACTTCTCTCCTCCTGGGGAACGGAGTAGGTGCCGCCGTCCGGCAGCTTCTGGGGGGCGCCTGGATGGTTGTTGGTACGCACGTGCCGCACGGGGCGTTCAATTCCGATTGCAAGTGATCCCTTCGCATCGCGGAATCAGCCAACTCCCGTCGCAGGCAAGCCGACCGCTCATCCAGCGACCGCCCTGTTCACATGGGCCGGTCCGGCGGGGCGGGCCGGGCCGGACCGGGGCGGGCCATGGCCGGATGACGGCCTTTCAGGATCGAGCGCCGCCCCGACATGGCGGAACGGAACGCTCCGTATCCACTCGGAAGCGATCTGTCGCCATCACGGAGTCAAACCCCGGCTTCAGCGAATCTGCACACCGACTGCTCAACCCGGTCACCGAAAGGAGGGTTATCCACAGCCCGGCCGCGTCGGTCACGCCTTTGGGGCGGGAGTGCCGGATTCGCCACCCGGCGACTCAAGGGCCCGGATGCGCCGATGCCGTGGCGCATGTGAAGGACTCGCCCCCAAGCCGTGCGCAGACCTCCACGGATCGGTGCCGATGGGGCGCAAGTTGCCTGGTGAGAGGGGTGGTTGATTGGAAGCGCGGAGCAGCGGCGTGCTTTGATCCATCGCACCGCGGGGGCCGCTCAGGGCACTCGGAAACGGATGCCCGGTGCTCGCGGTCGCGGCCGTCATCTGTCCCCAGAGGGGGCCGCTCCCCCCTTGTGAGATATCCATATGAAGGGAAGTTCCATCATGAACTCCACCCCCCAGGTTGAGACCGCCGAGATCGCTGACGCCCAGCTCGACGCCATCTCCGGCGGCCTGTCCGTGAACGCCGTGAACACCGTCACCGACACCGTTGACGGCATTGCCCCGGTCTCCGGCCTGGTCGACACCGCCGTCGGCACCGTCGAGGGCGTCACCGGCCTGAACACGGCCCCGGTCACCGGCCTGGTCTCCGGCCTCTGATCGAGCCCTTGTGCCGTTGATTCCCGGAACCGCAGCCGGCGGTTCCGGGTTCTTCGGGTTCCGTCACAACCTCTTCCACGGGTGAGGGAAGTTCCTTGCAGTTCCGCCAACAGGCCCTCGCCAAGCTCCAGTCACCGGAGGAACTCGACCTCCCGGTGCGTTTCGCCCGTCCGCAGGGCTGGCTCGTGCTCTCGGTGACGGTGGTCGCGATGGCCGCCGCCTCGGTGTGGGCGGTGACCGGCTCGGTGACCTCCACCGTCAGCGCGCCCGCGATCATCACGCACGGACAGGGCAGTTACCTCCTGCAGAGCCCCGTCGCGGGCCAGGTCACCGCCGTGCTCGCGAAGCAGGGCCAGCAGGTGGCCGCGGACACCCCCGTGCTCAAGGTCCGTACGGCCAAGGGCGAAGCGGTCGTCCGTACGCTCGACGCGGGCCGGGTCTCCGCGCTCGCAGCGACCGTCGGGCAGATCATCCAGACCGGCGCGAACGTCGCCGCCGTCGAGAAGGTCGCCCACACCAGGGACCCGCTCTACGCCACCGTGTACGTCCCCGCCGAGAACGCCGCCTCGATCCCCGACGACGCGGCCGTGGACCTGACCGTGCAGTCGGTGCCGACCCAGGAGTACGGCGTGCTGCGCGGCCATGTGAAGTCGGTGGACCGCTCGGCGCAGTCCCCGCAGCAGATCGCCGCGTTCCTCGGGGACAGCCAGCTGGGCGAGCAGTTCACGAAGAAGGGCAGACCGGTGGCCGTGACGGTCCGGCTGGACAGGTCCTCCGCCACCAAGAGCGGCTACAAGTGGTCCTCCGCGGACGGGCCTCCGTACAAGCTGCCCTCCATGACGCTGGCCTCCGGTTCGATCCGGCTGTCCGACCAGCGCCCCGTCGACTGGCTGCTGCCATGAGCGCGACCGCGCAGGAGCCCCGGAGCAGGCGCCGCGCCGCCCCGCCCAAGCGCAAGGTGCCCAAGGCCCGGGCGAAGACGGTCCGCACCCCCACCGTGCTCCAGATGGAGGCCGTCGAATGCGGCGCCGCCTCCCTGGCGATGGTGCTCGGCCATTACGGCAAGCACGTCCCGCTGGAGGAGCTGCGCATCGCCTGCGGCGTGTCCCGGGACGGCTCGCGCGCCAGCAACCTCCTCAAGGCGGCCCGCTCCTACGGCCTGACGGCCAAGGGCATGCAGATGGACCTGGCCGCCCTCGCCGAGGTGAAGTCGCCGGCCATCCTGTTCTGGGAGTTCAACCACTACGTCGTCTACGACGGGATGGGCCGGCGCTTCGGACGCCGCGGCGTCTACATCAACGATCCGGGCAAGGGCCGCCGGTTCATCCCCATGGAGGACTTCGACGGCAGCTTCACCGGTGTCGTCCTGGTGATGGAGCCCGGCGAGGACTTCACCCGGGGCGGCCGCAAGCCGGGCGTCCTGGGCGCGATGCCCGCACGGCTGCGCGGCACCGCGGGCACCATGCCCGCCGCGGTCCTGGCGAGTCTGCTGCTCGTGGCGGTCGGCGCGGCGGTGCCCGCGCTCAGCCGCACCTACATCGACGAGTTCCTGATCGGCAACCAGACCTCGCTGCTCGGCGTGCTGTTCGCGTCGATGGCGGCCTGCGTGCTGCTCACGGTCGTGCTGACGTGGCTCCAGCAGGCCAACCTGCTGCGTGGCCGCATCATCTCCTCCACTCTCTCCAGCGCCCGCTTCCTGCGGCATCTGCTGCGGCTGCCGGTGACGTTCTTCTCCCAGCGCAGCCCGGCCGACCTGGTGCAGCGCCTGCAGTCCAACGACGCGGTGTCCGAGACCCTGTCCCGCGACCTCGCGGCGGCGGGCGTGGACGCGATCGTGGTCGTCCTGTACGCGGTGCTGCTGTACACCTACGACCCGCAGCTGACCTTCGTCGGCATCGGCGTGGCCCTGCTGAACATCGTGGCCATGCGGGTCGTCATCCGGCTGCGGGCGACGCGCACGGCAAAGTTGCGCGCGGACACGGCCCGCCTCACCAACACCGCCTACACCGGCCTTCAGCTCATCGAGACGATGAAGGCGACCGGCGGCGAGGACGGCTACTTCCGCAAGTGGGCCGGGCAGCACGCCACCACCCTGGAGGAGCAGCAGCGGCTCGGCGTGCCGAGCGCCTGGCTGGGCGTGGTCGCGCCGACGCTGGCCACCCTCAACAGCGCGCTGATCCTGTGGATCGGCGGCATGCGGGCGGTCGAGGGGCACATCTCGGTCGGTCTGCTGGTCGCCTTCCAAGCCCTGGTCACCCGCTTCACGGCCCCGCTGACCCGGCTGAACGGCGTCGCGGGCCGCATCCAGGACTTCGCGGCGGACGTGGCCCGGCTGAAGGACGTGGAGAACTTCAAGGCCGACCCGCTCTACGGCCGGCCCGGCGGGAGCGAGTCCACGCGCCGCCTTCAGGGCCATGTCGAGCTGGAGAACATCACGTTCGGCTACAGCCCCCTCGACAAGCCCCTGCTCACCGGCTTCGACCTGACGGTCGGTCCCGGGCAGCAGGTGGCGCTGGTGGGCGGCTCGGGCAGCGGCAAGTCCACGGTGTCCCGGATGATCTCCGGGCTGTACGCGCCGTGGGAGGGCGTGATCCGTATCGACGGGCAGCGCATCGAGGACATCCCGCGCGGGGCGCTGGCCGCCTCGGTCTCGTTCGTCGACCAGGACGTGTTCCTCTTCGAGGGCACGGTCCGCGACAACGTGGCGCTGTGGGACCCGTCGATCCCGGACGACGCGGTGGAGGACGCGCTGCGCGACGCCGCCCTGTACGACGTGATCACGCGCCGCCCGGGTGGCATCCACAGCAGGGTGG
>NZ_JBEOXI010000247.1:0-11552 GCF_040296465.1 Streptomyces sp. NPDC002130 | reverse complement strand
CGACCGACAGGGCGTGCACCGGCAGCACGTGTGCCCGCCGGGCGCACGGTCGGAGGCGCTCCCCCCCGGTTGCGCTAGTCGCGCACGGCGACGCGCTCCGCCTCCTTGGGGGTGGACCTGGCGACGACGACGGACGGCCCGGTGGACGGCCGGTCCCGGCGGGGGCGCAGACCCGTGAGGGTGATCAGCAGTCCGGCGAGGGCGACGAGCGTCACGACCAGCAGGCCGGGCCGGTAACTGTCGAGGACGGCCTGCGGGGAGGGATGGGCGCCCTCGGGGGAGTTCGCGGTCACCACCGCCGTCACCACGGCGAGGAAGATCGCGCCACCGACCTGGACCGAGGTGTTGAGCAGCCCGGAGACCATGCCCTGCTCGTGCTCGTCGACGCCGTTGGTGGCCTGGACGTTGAGGGACGGGAAGGTCAGCGCGAAGCCGGAGCCGACCAGCAGCATCGTCGGCAGGATCACCGCGGCGTAGACCGGGTCGAGGTCGATGCGCAGGAACAGCACGTAGCCGGTGACCATCAGCGCGAAGCCCAGCACCATCAGCCGGGCCGTGCCGAAGCGGTCGATGACGGCTCCGACCTTCGTCGCGGACAGCGCCACCAGCGCGCCCGCCGGCAGGAAGGCCAGAGCCGTGTGCAGCGCGGACCAGCCGAGCAGCTGCTGCATGTACAGGGTGACCAGGAACTGGAAACCGATGTAGCTGCCGACGAATGTCAACGCGCCCAGCTGGGCACGCACTTGAGGCCCCGAGCGCAGCACGCCGAGCCGGATCAGCGGGCTGGGGCTGCGCCGCTCGACGGCGATGAAAGCCGCCAGGAGTACGGCCACGGCGGCGAAGGACAGGATGGTCCGGGCCGAGGCCCAGCCCGCCTCGGGCGCCTCGACGACGGTGAAGACGAGCAGCAGCATCGAGGCGGTGCCCAGCACGGCGCCCGGGATGTCGTAGCCGCCCCGGCCGCGTTCGCGCTCACTGCGCGGAAGCAGCTTCAGGCCCACGACCAGGGCGATCAGCGCGATCGGGGCGGGCAGGAGCATCGTGAGCCGCCAGCTGGCCTCCGTGAGCAGGCCGGAGAAGACCAGGCCCATCGAATAGCCGGTGGCGCCGCAGGTGGTGTAGATGGCGAGGGCGCGGTTGCGCAGCGGGCCCTCGGGGAACGTCGTGGTGATGATCGACAGGCCGGCGGGGGCCGTGAAGGCCGCGCTCAGGCCCTTGATGAAGCGGCTGGCGATGAGCAGCGGCCCCGAGTCGACGAGTCCGCCGAGCAGTGAGGCGAGTGCGAAGACGCCCAGTGCCACCAGGAAGACCTGTCGCCGCCCCAGCAGGTCGGCGGCGCGTCCGCCGAGGAGCAGCAGGCCGCCGTAGCCCAGAATGTAGCCGCTGACGATCCATTGCAGTGCCGAGGTCGACAGGCCGAGGTCGGCGCCGATGGACGGCAGGGCGACGCCGACCATGGACACGTCCAGGGCGTCCAGGAACATCGCGGCGCAGAGCACGAGCAGGGTGCCCCACAGTCGTGGCGTCCAACGCCCCTCGTACGTGGGGGAGATGAGCGGAGTGGTCATGTCCGAGCACACTACATGCGTATGCATGAGATGCAAATGCATTTAATTCAGGTGCAACAATCTCGGTTCCCTGTTACGGTGCGGCGCATGACGGCTCAGCAGGCCGAGCAGGCCCTTGTCGCACAGTGGCGGGACATCCTGGCGCTGCACGCGCGCACGCAGTGCGAACTCGACCGTGCGCTGCACGGCCACGGCCTGTGCGCCAGCGACTTCGAGGTGCTCGACGTCCTCGCCGGGTGCCGGACACCCAAGGGCACGCCGTCCTACCGCGTGCAGGAGATCTCCGAGCGGGTCCATCTGAGTCAGAGCGCGCTGTCGCGGCTGATCGCCCGGCTGGAGAAGGAGGGGCTCGTCGAGCGCGGCATGTGCTCCGAGGACCGGCGCGGCGTGAAGGTGTGTCTCACCGCCAAGGGGCGCGCGCTGCACGGCGAGGTGCTTCCCGTGCAGCGCGCGGTACTGGCGAGGATGCTCGCCGACGGCTGATCGCCGGTCGGTGGCCCGCTCGGATCGCCGACGGCTGATCGCCCGTCGGTGGTCCGCTCAGATCGCCGACGTCTCCCGCCACAGGGTGGCGAGCGCCTGGTCACCCGTTGCGGCCGGCAGGGGAGCCCGGTTCCACAGCGCCAGGTACAACCGCTCGGCCGGGCCGGACAGTTCGCACTCGGCCTCCCCGGACGCGTCCCGCGAGGTCACGGGCGGCTCCGGCGACAGCCGTACCGTCCACACCGCGCCGGTGTCCTCCGTGCGGATCCGCAGGACGCGCGGCTGCGGAGTGCGTACCCGGCTCCTGGGGCGGGCGTGGAAGCCGCGCAGCAGTTCGTCGATGCCGTCGGTCGCGAACTCGGGGGTGACGGTGGCCGGGACACCGCCGCGCGCGGACTCGGCGTCGACCCGGTGCACCGCCGTCTCGTGCGCCTGCCGCCTGGCCCAGAACGCCAGCGGGGACGGCGCGGGCAGGAAGGCGAAGCACTCCACGTCCGGCGAGGCGCCGGCCAGCGTGCGGACGAGATCCCGGTGGCCGGCGCGGTACCAGGCCACGAGCTCCGCACCGTCGAGGTCGGTGGGTTCGACCAGCGGGCGCCGTTCGGTGAGCCGCTCGGCGACGAAGGCTGCGGCCCAGCGGTGCACGGCGCCCGTGTGCCGCAGCAGGTCGCGCACCTGCCACTCGGGACAGGTCGGCACCTTCGCGTCGGTCCCGGCCTCCTCGGCGGCCGCTGCCAGCAGCCGGCCTTCCGTCTCCAGTGCTTGAAGGAACTCGGTGGTCTCCATGGCGCCGAGTCTGCCGCATGAAGCGCTCTCCGAGCCCGGAGATTTCCGGAGGCCGGCTCCGGCGGCTACGGCAGCGGCGTCCCGCCCGTGGCGTTGACGATCTCGGCGGTGATGTACGACGCCTCCTGCGACGCGAGGAAGACGTACGCCGGAGCCATTTCGGCAGGCTGTGCGGGCCGTCCGATGGGGGCCTGCTTGCCGAACGTCTGCGTGTCCGGCAGGGTCGCCGGGATCAGCGGCGTCCACACCGGGCCCGGCGCCACCGCGTTGACGCGGATGCCCTTCTCGATCAGCATCTGCGCCAGCCCCTGTGTGAAGGTGACGATCGCGCCCTTCGTCGTCGCGTAGTCCAGCAGATGCGGACTGGGCTTGTACGCCTGCACGGACGTGGAGTTGATGATGCTGCCGCCCTCCGGGATGTGCGGCAGGGCCAGCTTGCACAGCCAGAACATGCCGTACAGGTTGGTGCGCAGCACCCGGTCGAACTGCTCGGTGGTGATCGCCTCGATGCCGTCCGGCTGGGACATCTGGTACGCCGCGTTGTTCACGAGCACGTCGATCCGGCCGAACTCGTCCACCGCGCGGTCGATCAACGCCCGGCAGTTCTCCTCCTCCCGTACGTCGCACACGACGGGCACGGCACGCCGGCCGGCCTCCTCGACGAGCCGGGCCGTCTCGGCGGCATCGTCCTTCTCGTCATCCAGATGGGTGAACAGCACGTCGGCACCCTCGCGGGCGAACGCCAGGGCGACCGCACGGCCGATCCCGGAGTCCCCGCCGGTGATCACGGCCTTGCGGCCCTCCAGCCTGCCGCTGCCCCGGTAGGACTCCTCACCATGGTCCGGGGGCGGGTCCATCGGCCCCGTCCAGCCGGGATGCGGCTGGTCCTGAGAGGGAAACTCCGGCGTCGGGTGCTGCTCTCCGGGGTGCTGCTGTTCGGTCACGGGACTGCCTCCTTGTACACGTCGTACGGCCCGGTGATCACAACGGGCGTCGTCACGGGTACCCACGATCACCGGCATTCCCCCTGGCAGCGTCTCCCCTTCAGCCCCCGGCCGCGCGCCGGGCGGCCGCCCCGACCAGCGCCCCCACGACCGCCGCCACCGCCGCCAGCACCGCCACGCTGGTCAGTGCGGCGGGCAGCGTGAACCAGTCCGCCATGAAGCCGATCGCGGGCGGGCCGAGGAGCATGCCCCCGTAGCCCAGGGTCGAGGCCGTGGCGACACCGCCGGGGCCTGCCAGGGCGCCCGAGCGTTCCACCGCCACGGGGAAGAGGTTCGCGAGGCCGAGGCCCGTGACCGCGTATCCGAGGAGGGCCGCCCAGAGGGTGGGGGCGAGGGAGCCGAGCAGCATGCCGGCCGCCGCGGTGGTGCCGCCGGCGACGACGGTCCGGGTCCGCCCCAGGCGTTCCAGCAGCGTCGTGCCGGTCAGCCGCCCCACCGTCATGGCGAGAGCGAAAAAGGAGTAGCCCGCGGCCGCCGCACCCGCCGAGGCGTGCAGGTCCTGTTCGAGGTGCAGGGCGCCCCAGTCGGCCAGCGCCCCCTCGCCGTACGCGGTGCACCCCGCGATCACGCCGAAGACGATGACCAGCCCCCTGGTGCGGCGGTCCAGGCGGCGCGGGGCGCCTTCGGCGGGCAGGTCCCGCTCCGGAGGCGCAGGCGGCTCATGCCGCAGGAGCGTGGGGCCCACCGCGGCGGTCACGAGCAGGCCGACGACCGTGAGCAGCAGCAGGTGCCGCGTGGGGGAGAGGACTCCCGCGACCAGCCCGCCCAGCCCCGCCCCGACCATGCCGCCCAGGCTGAACGCCGCATGGAAGCTCGGCATGACCGGCCGCCGCAGCGCGGCAACGAGCTCGACGGCCGCACTGTTGAAGGCGACGTTTATCCCGCCGTACGCGGCCCCGAAGAGCAGCAGGACGAGGCCCAGCGCGAGCGCCGAGTGGGTCAGCGGGGGCAGGGCGACGCTCAGGGAGAGCAACACGGCGCAGACGACGGTGACCCGGTGGTTCCCGAAGCGGCGGCACAGGCGGCCCGTGAGGGTCATGGTGATGACCGCCCCCGCGGAGACGCCCAGGAGGGCCAGGCCGAGGGTGGTGGCGGAAGCGCCGGTCTGCGCCTTGACGGCGGGGATGCGCACCACCCAGCCGGCGAAGACGAAGCCGTCGAGGGCGAAGAAGACGGTGAGGGCGATCCGGAGCCGGGTGAGGGAGGTGCTGTGGCCCGGCACGTCCTTGTGCGTTCGGGGTTTGTTTATTTGCGGCACAAATTCAGGCTAGGTGGGTGCGGTGTCGGGGACAAGGTGCGACTCTGGGACGAGACCCATCCGCTGAGGTGCGGACGTATCCGCCGAAGGAGCGCAGGAGGGCACATGGGACGTGACGTGCCGGCCCTGGTGTTCACCCGGGAGGACCGCCGTCGGTACCGCGAGAAGATGCACACCGACCTCGAGGTGCTCGCCCGGATGCTCAGCGAGTCGGGCTTCGAGAGCGAGCGCCCTCAGGTCGGGCTGGAGATCGAGCTCAACCTCGTGGACGACGCCGGGCTGCCCGCGATGCGCAACACCGATGTGCTCCAGGCGATCGCCGATCCGGCCTGGTCGAGCGAGCTGGGCCGCTTCAACCTGGAGATCAACATCCCGCCCCGGCTGCTGACGGCCGGCGGCCCGGGCTCCTGGGAGCAGGCGATCCGGGATGCCCTCAACCACGCCGAGGACCGTGCCGCCGCGGTGGGCGCGCACCTGATCATGGTCGGCATCCTGCCGACCCTGGGAGAGTCGGACGTCAGCGAGTCCGCGCTCTCCGGCGACCCCCGCTACCGCCTCCTCAACGAGCAGATCTTCGCGGCCCGGGGAGAGGACCTGCGGATCAAGGTCGACGGAGTGGAACGCCTGTCGACGTACGCCGACACCATCACTCCCGAGGCCGCCTGCACCAGCACCCAGTTCCATCTCCAGGTCGACCCGAAGGAGTTCCCGCACTACTGGAACGCGGCCCAGGCCATCGCGGGCGTGCAGATCGCCCTCGCCGCGAACTCGCCCTTCCTGTTCGGCAAGGAGCTGTGGCGCGAGACCCGCATCCCCCTGTTCGAGCAGGCCACCGACACCCGCCCCGAGGAGATCAAGGCCCAGGGCGTACGTCCCCGGGTGTGGTTCGGGGAGCGCTGGATCACCAGCGTCTTCGACCTCTTCGAGGAGAACGTGCGCTACTTCCCCGCCCTGCTGCCGGTGTGCGAGGACGAGGACCCGCAGAAGGAGCTGGACAGCGGCGGCGTTCCCCAGCTGGGCGAACTGACCCTGCACAACGGCACGATCTACCGCTGGAACCGCCCCATCTACGCCGTCACCGAGAGCGGCCCCCATCTGCGCATCGAGAACCGGGTCCTGCCCGCCGGTCCCACCGTGGCCGACATCATCGCCAACGGCGCCTTCTACTACGGCCTGACCCGCGCCCTGGTCGACGAGGACCGGCCGGTCTGGTCGCGGATGTCCTTCTCGGTCGCCGAGGAGAACCTCCACACCGCGGCCCGCGACGGCATCGACGCCCGGCTGTACTGGCCCGGCGTGGGCGAAGTGCCGGTCACGGAACTGGTGTTGCGGCGTCTGCTGCCCCTGGCGCACCGGGGCCTGGAGCTGACCGGCATGGACGCCGCCTGGCGGGAGCCCCTGCTGGGCATCATCGAGCAGCGCTGCATCACCGGCCGCAACGGCGCCCTGTGGCAGGCGGAGACGGTGCACCACCTGGAGAAGGCCGGCATCTCCGACCGGCGGGAGGCGCTGCGGCAGATGACCAGGACGTACATGGACTACATGCACATGAACGCCCCCGCGCACACGTGGCCCGTGGACTGACGTCACTCCCGCCGGCCGTGCCACTGCGCCGCAGGCGTCAGGGGCACGGCCGCGGGCACCTTCGCCGACGTCGTCAGCTCGATCCGGCGCCCCTCGGCCGCCGAACGCAGCAGCGCCGTCATCATCTCCAGCACGTGCAGGGCGAGTTCGCCGTTCGCGCGCGGCGGCCGCTCACCGTCGGCGGTGAGGAAGTCGAGCAGGCCGACACCGCGGGCGCCGTCCGCGTAACCCGCTGACGTCGGAAGGGGGCGCCAGCGGGCGTCGCCGAGCGCGTGGAGACGTACCTCGCCGTCGAAGCGGTTCGGGTCGGGGACCGAGAGGGTGCCGCTCTCGCCGTGGACCTCGATCGGCGCGGCCGTGGTGGCCACGCCGTCGAAGCTCGTCGTGAGCGTCGTCAGCGTCCCGTCCACGTGCTCCAGCACTCCGGAGACATGGCTGTCCACCTCGACCGGTATGCGCTCGCCGGCGCGTGGACCGGATCCGATGACGCGCTCGGCCCGCAGCCGTCCGGCCGCCCCGGTCACGGCACGCACCGGCCCCAGCAGATGGACCAGGGACGAGAGGTAGTACGGTCCCATGTCCAGCAGCGGGCCACCGCCCGCCGTGTAGTAGAAGTCCGGGTTCGGGTGCCAGCGTTCATGGCCCGGGGTCACCATCACGGCCGAAGCGAACTGGGGGCGTCCGATGGTCCCCGCCTCCACGGCTGCCCGCGCGGTCTGAACTCCCGTGCCCAGCACGGTGTCCGGGGCGCAGCCCACACCGCTGCCCGCCTTCATGGCGGCTTCCAGGACGGCCCGGGCGTCCTCCAGGGTCGCTGCCAGCGGCTTCTCCCCGTAGACGTGCTTGCCGTGCCGGATCGCCCCGAGGGCTATCCCGGCGTGCGCCGCCGGTGTCGTCAGGTTCAGCACCGTGTCCACGTCCGAGCTGCTCAGCAGCTCCTCGACCGTCAGGGCCCGGGCGCCGGGCAGTTCGGCGGCGGCCGCGGCCGACCGGGAGGCGTCGAGGTCGGCGACCGCGGTGACCCGCACCGCGGGATGGCCGGCGAGCGTGTCCAGGTACGCGCGGGAGATGACGCCGAGCCCTACGACCCCGACGCGGTGCGCGTCGCCCACTGCATGCCCCTCTCGACGATGGTGCGGACGTCGGGATTCTCCAGCACGTCGACGCTGTGCCCCGGTGTCGTCACCACGATCCGCCCGGCACCCCACCGGCGGGTCCATACCGCCGGGGAGGTGACCGGCCGGTGCCAGGGCTGCCACGGCCGGGTGGGATGCGTGGTGGTGGCCAGGACGTCGATGAGGTCGTCGTGGAGCACCCAGTACTGCTCGGTGTCCAGCGTGAAGTCCTCGATGCCGGTGGTGATCGGGTGTGCGCGGCCGGCCTCGGTGAGGGTGATGGTGTGGGGCAGGAAGTTGTCCGCCGCCTCACCCCGCCGCTCGCACGGTTCCTTGCCGGGGTGGGTGGCGAACTGGCCGCCCACCAGGTGCAGATAGTCCGAGGAGGCGCGGAACGAGTCGGCGATGCCGCCGTGCCAGCCGGTGAAGCCCGTGCCCGCCACCACAGCGGAGCTCAGGCCGGCCAGCTCCTCGCGCGTGATCTCCGACATTGTCACGCACTGCACGACGAGATCGGTGGCGGCCATCTCGGCGCCGTCCGCGTAGATCCCGGTCGACTCCTCGACCCGGACGGTGTATCCGTTGCTCCGGAGGAAGGGCAGGAACAGTTCCGTGGCCTCGACCGGCTGATGACCTTCCCAGCCGCCTCGGACCACCAGCGCTCTCTTCTGCGTCATCGTGATCTCACTATGCGCCGGTGGCCCTCGTTCGGAAAAGGGGGCCGGACCTCACGAAAGTTTCGCGCCGGCGGCCCGCGCCGACACCATCCAGCAGGCTGCGGTGTAGCGGACGTCCGGGCCCTGCACGAAGGGTTCGAAGGCGGGACGGACCACCTCGACGATCTCCGCCCGGGTCCGCTCGTCGGCCTCGGGCAGGACCGTGCCGAGGGGGCCGAGCCGGGTGAAGTAGGTGACGAGGTCCTTCTCGGGCAGGGTGCACACCACGTCGACCGGCTGGATGTCGATCCCGGCCCAGCCGCTTCCCGCCAGCAGGCGGTGGACCCGCTCCGGGTCCGCGAACGCGAACTGGCCCGGCTCGTCCGGCCGGCGCTCGGGAAGCTCCGGCAGGAACGGGGCGGCGGCGCGTTCCGCCGTGGTCATGAACGGGTTCTCCTCGGCGCCCCGCCACACCACGCACCGCAGCCCGGCCCCGTCCCGCGCCGTGCTCCGGAGATTGGCGAAGGCCCGCACGGGGTCACTGAAGAACATGACGCCGAAGCGCGAGACGACCGCGTCGAAGGCGGCCGGCTCGAACGCGTACTCCTGCGCGTCGGCCTGGACGAAGGACGCCGGTACGCCCTCGCGTTCGGCGTGCGCCCGGGCCGCCTCGATCATCGGGCCGGAGATGTCGACCCCGACGCAGTGACCGGCCCGGCGTGCGACGGCCCGGGTGAGGGCGCCGGTGCCGCAGCCGACGTCGAGCACGCTCGCCGCGTGTTCGGCGGCCACGGCGTCGACGAGCAGCTCCTCGATGGGCCTGAACATTCCGTTCAGCACCTCCTGGAGGTCCACCCAGGCGTGGCCGGCGGGCCCGTTCCAGCGGGCGGCCTGCTCGTCGTAGGACCTGCTTGCGGCATTCATCGTCGTGTCTCCCTCTGCTCGCCTTCGTCCCGCTTGCCCTCGCCGGGACGGGATGACAGCGTTCTACTTCAAGTCGACTTGAGGTCAAGACAATGACAGACCTGGACATAGCAGAAGTGGCGCACCGCGCCGGAGTTCCCGCCTCGACGCTGCGGTTCTACGAGGAGAAGGGGCTGATCGCCCCGACCGGCCGGCTCGGCCTGCGGCGCCAGTACGACAGCGGGGTGCTGGAGCGGCTGGCGCTGATCGCGCTGGGGCGGACGGCCGGGTTCTCGCTCGACGAGATCGCGCGGATGTTCGCGCCGGACGGTCGGCCGCGGATCGACCGGCGCGTGCTGGCGGCCAAAGCGGAGGAACTGGACCAGAAGATCCGCGAACTGGGCGCCCTGCGCGACTCCCTGCGGCATGCCGCCGCGTGCCCCGCGCCCAGCCACCTGGAATGCCCCACCTTCCGCGGTCTGATCGACGCGGCGGCGTCCGGCGGTGTCGCGGCGCCGGAAAGGCGGCCCCCCGAACGCCGTTGACCGGCCACCGGCGCTCTTGGTCCAAAACTGGGTCCTCCTTTGCCCGATTCCCGTCGCCGCGTGCCTAGCCTCGGCTGCGAACTCCGGGAGGCCGCCGTGCTGAAGACCGTGAAGGGCCAGGCAGCGGGTCTGACCAAGGACCAGCGCAACGCCTTCGTCGCCGCCTATCTCGGCTGGGCGATGGACGCGTTCGACTACTTCCTGGTCGTGCTCGTCTACAGCGAGATAGCCGACGACTTCCATGTCTCCCTCACCGACATGGCCTTCCTCACCACCGCCACTCTGGTGATGCGGCCCGTCGGCGCGCTGCTCTTCGGCATGTGGGCGGACCGCCGGGGGCGCCGCGTCCCCCTCATGGTCGACGTCGTCTTCTACTCGATCGTCGGCTTCGCCTGCGCCTTCGCGCCCAACTACACCGTCCTGCTGGTGCTGCGCCTGCTCTACGGCATCGGCATGGGCGGCGAATGGGGCCTGGGCGCGGCCCTGGCCATGGAGAAGATCCCCACCGAACGGCGTGGATTCTGGTCGGGTCTGCTGCAGAGCGGCTACTCGCTGGGATACCTCCTGGCCGCCGTGGCGTTCTTCGTCATCGAGCCCGCCTTCGGCTGGCGCGGCCTGTTCGCCTTCAGCCTGCTGCCCGCCCTGGTCGCGCTGTGGGTGCGCAGCAGGGTGGAGGAGAGCGAGGTGTGGGAGAAGAGCGTCCGGCTCAACCGAACTCCCGCGCACCAGGTGTTCAGGAACCCGGCGGTGCTGCGGCGCTTCTTCTACCTGGTCGCGCTGATGACCGCCTTCAACTGGATGTCGCACGGCACCCAGGACATCTACCCGACCTTCGTCAAGAAGGGCCTCGACCTGTCGGCGAACACGTCGATCGCGATCGCGGTGGTCTACAACATCGGCGCCATGATCGGCGGGGTGCTGCTCGGTGCGTACTCCGAGCGGCTGGGCCGCCGCCGGACCATCATGATCGCGGCGGCCGGGGGACTGGTGGTGGTGCCGTTCTTCGTGCTGTCCACCACCGTCGGATGGCTGATGCTGTCGTCCTTCCTGATGCAGGTGTGCGTGCAGGGCGCGTGGGGCGTCATCCCGGCGCATCTGACCGAGATGAGCCCGGACGCCGTGAGGGGCTTCTACCCGGGCGTCACCTACCAGCTCGGCAACCTCATCGCCGCGCTCAACCTGCCCATCCAGGAGGCCATCGCCGAGCGCCACGGGTACCCCTCGGCGATGGCGTGGACCATCGTGCCCACCCTGGCCGTGGTGATCCTGCTGAGCGCGCTCGGCAAGGAGGCCAAGGGGATCCGCTTCGGGAACGGCTCGGCGACGGCGCCCAGCGGTGCGGCGGCCGGCACGGTGCAGTCGTGACACAAGAGCGGCCCAACGGCGCCCTGTTCCCCCTTGTTCACCGACACCCGGCGGGAAAAACGTTCCACAGCCGGTGACGTTATACTTGCGGCGCCCATGTAGGCCATCGTCGTGCCTGGTCGCGCGCCGCAACAGCGAGGGGGTGGACGCCGTTCCGGCACGCCCCGCCCGCATCCAGGACGTCGCCGCCGCCGCCGGTGTCTCGGTGTCCACGGTGTCGAACGTGCTCAACCGGCCCGAGCGGGTCACCGCGCACAACCAACGCATGGAGGTTGATCCCGATCG
>NZ_JBEOXI010000246.1:0-11618 GCF_040296465.1 Streptomyces sp. NPDC002130 | reverse complement strand
CGCGTGTACACGTCGGGCACGCGCACGTCCGTCAGCGGCAGCGCCGCCCGGGCGTCCAGGGCGGTGACCGCTGACCTGTGGCGCGAGCAGCACCGGAAGCCGGGTCGTGCGCGGCTTCGCCGGAACCTCGGCCACGGCACGCGGCAGTGCCTGCTCGACCCCGTGCACCACGGACAGATGCCGGTCGGCCCGCCCGAACGCCGTGTACACCCACGGCCGGCTGAGCGCCTGTGCCGCATCGCCGGGCAGCACCACGACCACCGCGGGCCAACGACTCCCCACGGCCTGGTGCGCGGTCAGCGCCCACCCGTGCCGCACCGACTGCTCCACCCGCTCCTTCGGGACCACGACGGTCTCGCCCTCGCACGACAGGTGCAGCCCCTCGGCGTCCGCCGTCACCACCCGGCCCGGCAGGGCACGCCCCGGCACGGGGGAGTGGACGATACGGTCACCGGGGTCGAAGCCGCCGAAGCGGCCCGGGCCCGGATTGAGCCGCTCCTTCAGCGCGGCGTTGAGCACCCGCGTCCCGACGGCCCCGCCGTGCCCGGGGGTGATCACCTGGGTCTCCTCCGCCGGCACACCGATCGCCCGCGGCACCGAGTCCACGACGAGCTGTACCGTCCGGTGCACGGCCTCGCCCGCATCCCGCACCGGCACGATCACGAGCTCCTTGCCGGGAGCCTCGACCTTGTTCAGCTCGCCGATGCCGACACCGGAGACCAACTCGCCCAACGGCCCGGGGTCCGGACGTCGCGAGGCCACCTGGGGGCAGATCCGTGCCGCGAGCAGGTCCGCGAACACCCGGCCCGGGCCGACGGACCACAGCACCGCCGGATCCCCCGCCAGGACCAGCCGTGCCCCGTCCGGCATCGACTCGGTCAGCAGAGCCGCTGTCTCGACATCCAGCTGAGGCGCGTCGAGCACGACGAGCAGATCGAGATCGAGGGCCCCGTCCGCGTCCCGGCCGGGCCCTTCGAGGCCGGCCAGCAGTCCGGAGACGGTGGCGACGGGGAGGCCGATGCTCGAGGGAGCGTCAGCAGCGGGGCGGCCGGGCGCGTTGTCGGCGGCCGCACCGGGCTGCCGGGGGGCGTCGGCCGCCCCGCCCGCCGGCCCGCCGGCCGTCCGCAGCAGAGCCGCGAAACGGTTGCGGCCGATCGGGCCGTGCGTGGCCGCCCAGGCCCGCAGTCCGAGGGACCGCGCGGCGTTCAACAGGGCCGCAGGCTCGGCCAGGGACGCCTCCCCGCCGGTGTGCAGCACCAGGCCCTGACCGGCCACCGCGCGGATCAGCTCCGCGGCGGACCCCTGGGCCGCGGCGGCGGCCCGCTCCCAGTCCGCGGCCGAACCGTCCTGCTTGGGCGCCGAGTTGACCAGCCGTGCCAGGCCGTCGGCCAGGCTCTCCTCCGCCAGCGCGTACCGCTCCAGTCCGACCAGGACACGGACCGGACGCTCCTCGTCCTCCTCCGCGCCGTCCTCGTCGGTCCGGGCCGGAGTACCGGCCTCCTCCTCCAGGGCGTCCTGGAAGACCAGGGCCTCACCCTCCGCGATCGCGCCCTGGACGGCACCGTCGGGTTCCGGCACGCCCCGCTGGGCCAGGGCCGCGAGGAGCGCGGGCATCTCCAGGGCGGTGTGCCCGGCCAGCGCCGCCTGCTCCAGGAGCCAGCCGGTGAGGGCGCGGCCGCGCCGCTCGTCGTCCGGGCCGCACTCGGCGCCGAGCAGGGCCCGCGCGAAACCGTCGGCCTGCTCGGGACGCACACCGGCGATCCGCAGCAACTGCCAGGGGTCGACTCGCAGTTGTTCGTCCGCACCCTCGCCGAGAGCCGCGGCGACCTGCGGTGCGAGCACCTCCGGCGCACCGCCTTCGCCGAGCACCTGCCGGACGGCCTGAACCGCCTCCGGCGCGGGAGCCGCCGACGCGGCGACGTGCTCGGGAGCCACCGGCTGCGGCCGCCGCTCCGGCTCGGGGGCGGGGCGCCGGGGGGCGGGCCGGGGCTCTTCGAACACCGTGGCCACCGGCTTCTCGCCGCTCTCGACGGCCCGTACGGCCGCGAGCAGATCGGCGGCCTTGCCGCTCAGCTTGGTGCCGCTCTCGATCGGCGACTTCTTCTCGGCCTTGCGCTGCTCGATGCGCTCCCGCTCGGCCTGCTGCGCCCGAAGCTCGGCCTCCGCCTCGGACACCTGCCCGGTACCCGCGTCACCGCTCTCCGCTTCGGACCCTGGCCCGGCGCCCCCGTCACCGCCATCCGCCTCGGACACCTGCCCGGCACCCGCGTCACCGCTCCCGGCCTCGGACACCTGTCCCGCGCCGCCGTCACCGCTCCCGGTGGCGGACCCGGCGCCCGCGTCACCGCCCTCGGTGTCGGGCGCTTGCCCGGCGTCGGTCCCTTCGCCCCTGCCGGCCCCATCGGCCGGTGCCGGTGTGACCTCGGCGCCCGGCGTCCCCGGCTCGGCGTTCTCCGTGGTCTCGGGGTCCGTGCTCACAGCGTGCTCCAGTCGTGATCGGGATAGCGGTGCACGGGTACCGACACATCGTCGAGCGCCCGGCAGATCTCGTCAGGAAGACTAAGGGTCTCCACTGACAATGCCGCCGTGAGCTGCTGCGCGTTGCGCGCGCCGACGATCGGGGCGGCCACGCCTGGCCGGTCGCGCACCCATGCCAGGGCCACCTGGAGCGGCGTCACCGCCAGTCCGTCGGCCGCGGTCGCCACGGCGTCCACGATGCGGCTCGCCGTGTCGTCGAGGTAGGGCGCGACGAAGGGCGCGAGGTGCTCCGAGGCACCACGCGAGTCCGGCGGCACCGTGTCGCCCCGGTACTTGCCCGTCAGCACGCCGCGCCCGAGCGGCGAGGAGGGCAGCAGTCCTATGCCCAGGTCCAGCGCGGCCGGCAGCACCTCGCGCTCCACCCCGCGCTGGAGCAGGGAGTACTCCAGCTGCGTTCCGGCCAGCCGGGTCCGGGTGCCGGGTGCCGCCAGCTGCCAGGTCGCGGCCTTGGCCAGTTGCCAGCCGCAGAAGTTGGAGACGGCGGCATACCGTGCACGTCCGCTGGAGACCGCCAGGTCGAGGGCCTGGAGGGTCTCCTCCAGCGGGGTGTCCGGGTCGAAAGCGTGCACATGCCACAGGTCGACGTGGTCCGTGCCGAGCCGGGAGAGCGAGGCGTCCAGCGCGGAGAGCAGATGACCGCGGGAGCCGTCGAAGCGGCGGTCGGGGTCCGGCACGCTGCCGGCCTTGGTCGAGATGACCAGGTCCCGGCGCGGCACCAGCCCTTCCATGAGCCTGCCGAGCAGGTACTCGGCCTCACCGTCCCCGTACACGTCCGCGGTGTCGACGAGGGTCCCGCCCGCTTCCCAGAACGTCTTCATCAGGTCCGCGGCGTCGTGCTCGTCGGTGTCCCGCCCCCAGGTCAGGGTGCCGAGCCCGATGCGGGACACACGAAGGCCGGTGCGGCCGAGATGCCTCTGCTCCATGAACGCCGAGATTACTGGCCAGAACCTACGTGTGGGTGGCCGTGGGCGACGGATTTCCCTGGGCGGCCGGTCGGTTGCCCCGAGCCGGCCGCAGCCCGTCGTCCGCGGTCAGCACGTGCCGTCCGACACCTGAAGCCCCTTGTTCGCGCCCGCCGTCCGGCTCACGACGGCCGGCACGCAGCCCGCCGCGTCGAGACGGTAGGAGTACGGGATCGCGACCGTGGTGTTGGACTTCGGGTCGGGACCGGCCGGGTGGTTCGCGCTGCCGGGGCGGGACCAGGTCACGTTGTCGAAGACGTTGCCGCCGACCTGCCAGAAGCCGGCCTCGTCGGTGTAGAAGGTGCCGAGGACGTCCTTGGAGTCCTCGAAGTAGTTGTTGTCCACCTTGGCGCGGGCGCCGGCCCGGGAGTTGATGCCGGACTCGTTCAGACGCACGTAGTGGTTGTTGTAGAGGTGCGCGATGCCACCACGCAGCAGCGGGGCGCGGGAGTCGATGTTCTCGTACCGGTTGTAGTGGTACGTGATGTAGCCGTTGGAGCGGTCGCTCTCGCTGTTCCCGACCAGGCCGCCCCGGCCGGAGTCGCGCAGGACGCTGTAGGACAGGGTCACGTACTGGGTGTTGTCCTTGAGGTCGAACAGGCCGTCGAAGCCCTCCGATTCGCCGCCCGACGCCTCCAGGGTCGTGTGATCGATCCAGACGTTGCGCACGTTGCGCTCGATGCCGATGGCGTCTCCGCCGTTGGACGTGGGGGAGCCCGACTTCTTGACGTTCCGGACGATCACGTTCTGGACGATGATGTTCGTCGATTCGCGGATGTGTATGCCCAGTTGGTCGAAGAGGGCGCCGCTGCCGACCCCGACGAGGGTCACGTTGCTGACCTTCTTCAGCTCGATCACGCCGTCCGCGGTGTCGCAGCTGCCCCCCGACACCTTCTTGGTGTTGGCGTGGTTGATGGTCCCGGTGACCTCGATGGTGATCGGGGTGCTCGTGCTCGCTCGGCCGCACAGCGCCTGGTGGATCGCCGTTCCCGTGGTCGCCCGGACCGTCCGGCCTCCGGCGCCGCCGGTGGTCCCGCCGTTCTGGGCCGCGTAGCCGGTGGCGCTTCCGGTCGCGGCCGAGGCCTCGGGCATCGACACGAGCGTGCCCGTCGCCGCGGCCAGGGCCAGTGCGGCCAGCGCCGCCGGGAGTCTCAGGGGGAGTGCTCGCTTCATACTTGCTCTCCGTCCGTCATCGGAAGCTGGGTGGTGGAAAGCGCTTTCCATGGCGAAAGGTAGGAACTTGCTGTGGGCGCGTCAATGGTCGCCACCATGATTTCTGTTCACAGCTCTGGACGACGGGTCGTCTGCGGCCGTGTACCTCCACCCGGCCCGCGCGCTAAGGTGCCCGCACAGGCACGTTACTGATCAGTAAGGGGATGTGGCATGCAGCTCGGTATCAACCTCGGCTACTGGGGTGCCGGAATGGACGCGGACAATCTGGCCGTCGCCCAGGAAGCCGACCGGCTCGGGTACGCCGTCTGCTGGGCCGCCGAGGCCTACGGCTCCGACGCCGCCACCGTACTGAGCTGGGTCGCCGCACAGACCGAGCGCATCGACGTGGGTTCCGCCATCTTCCAGATCCCGGCCCGCCAGCCCGCGATGACGGCCATGACCGCCGCCACGCTCGACTCCCTCTCCGGCGGCCGCTTCCGCCTCGGCCTCGGCGTCTCCGGCCCGCAGGTCTCCGAGGGCTGGTACGGCGTCAAGTTCGACAAGCCGCTCGCCCGCACCCGCGAGTACGTCGAGATCGTCCGCAAGGCCATGACGCGCGAGCGGCTGTCCTACGAGGGACAGCACTGGACGCTGCCCCTGCCCGGCGGCCCGGGCAAGCCGATCAAGCTGACCGTGCACCCGCAGCGCGAGCACATCCCGCTGTACATCGCCGCGATCGGCCCGAAGAACCTCGAGCAGACCGGTGAGATCGCCGACGGCGCCCTGCTGATCTTCCCGTCCGCCGAGCACCTGGAGGACACCACGATCAAGTACCTGCGCGCCGGACGCGAGAAGGCCGGCAAGACCCTCGACGGGTTCGACGTCTGCCCGACCCTGCCGCTCGCCGTCGGCGACGACAAGGACGTGGCCGCGCTGGCCGACACCTTCCGCCCCTACACCGCGCTGTACGTCGGCGGCATGGGCAGCCCCAAGCAGAACTTCTACAACCAGCTCGCCCAGCGCATGGGCTACGAGCGGGAGGCCGCCGAGATCCAGAGCAAGTACCTCTCCGGCGACAAGCAGGGCGCCGCGGCCGCCGTGCCGCACGACCTGATCGACAAGACGACCCTGCTCGGTTCCGTCGACCGGATCGCGGACCGGATGAAGGCCTACGCCGCCGCCGGGGTCACCACCCTGTCCCTCGCACCGGCGGGCTTCACGCTCGACGAGCGGCTCGCGTCCCTCCGGGCCGGTACGGAGGCCCTGGAGCGCGCCGGACTCGCCTGAACAAGACGGGGAGTTTCAGCGGCCGTGGTGGGGGCTCGGGGGTCTTCCCCGCCACGGCCGTCACGCGGAACAACGCGCCGGGGCCGCCCGCGGTTACGGCACCGCCGCCTCTTGTCCGGCCCGGCCCGGCGCGGCCCTGCGTCCTCCATTCGGCGGAGTTGTCCCTCACACCTGTTGCAGCGCCCTCCACCCCGCACTTGACTCGTTCTCCGCGGAACCCTGCGGAACGCCGCAGTACGCCCACGCGCGCGGGAGAGGTGCCCACGATGCTTTCGGCCAAGAGTCTGTTCCAGGAGATCCTCGACAACGACGAGTCCTTCGCCCTGTTCTGCTCCATCGCCGCGAGCGGCGAGACCCAGGGCGGCTGGGAGAACGCCCGGATCGCCGCCCTCGTGCCCGAGGCCGAGCGAGAACTCGCCCCCAAGATCAGCCGGCACGGCGCCGACGAGGACAAGCACGGCCGGATCTTCAACGCCCTGCTGAAGAAGCGCGGCCTGGACCCCGTCCCGGTCCCGCCCGAGACCGACTACACCATGCTCCTGGAGAAGAACGGCATCGGCCTCGCCCACGCCCGGCTGAACCGCGATGAGCGGCTCACGGTCCAGGACATCGTCACCTACCTCTCGCACAGCAGGGTCACCGAACAGCGCGCCTCCGAGCAGATGGACCTGCTCCGCAAGCACTTCGCCGAGCATCCCGACGTCGGCCGCGCGGTCAAGCAGATCTCCCACGACGAGGACAACCACCTCGCCTACTGCCACGAGGAACTGCTGCGCTTCGCCTACGCGGGCCACGGCCGGGTCATCCAGCGCACCCTGCGCGAGTGCGCACTCGCCGAGATCCGGATCTACCGCGACGTGAGCCTCGCCGTGATGGCGCACATGGGCCGCATCCTCGGCTGGTCCAAGGCCAAGTCGGCGGTGCTCGTGGCGGGCATCCACGCGATGTACGCGTATGAACGCCTGGGCGGCTGGCGCCGGATGGTGTCGCTGACGCCGCCCGAGCGCCGCAACGCCCTCGGCGGCCCCGCGACCCCGGAACCCGAGTTCGCCTGAGCCGGCCTCCCTACAGCCATCCCCGGCGCTTGAACAGCCGGAAGACCATGATTTCCAGGGCGGCCATCAGGGCCATCAGCGCCGGATAAGACCAGACCCAGTGCAGCTCGGGCATGTGCTCGAAGTTCATGCCGTAGACCCCCGCGAACATCGTGGGGATCGCGGCCATGGCCGCCCACGCGGAGATCTTGCGCATGTCGTCGTTCTGCCGGACGCTCATCTGCGCCAGATGCGCCGAGAGGATGTCCGACACCAGCCGGTCCAGATTCTCCACGGACTCGTTCACGCGCGTGAGGTGGTCGTTGACGTCGCGGAAGAACGGCCGGGCCCGGTCGTCCACGAACGGCACGGCCACCCCGGTCGTCGCCGTGCCCGCCAGCCGGCTCATCGGCGGGGCCAGCGGCCCGGTGGCCCGGCGGAACTCCAGGACCTGCCGTTTGAAGTCGTAGATCCGGGAGGCCGTGTTGCGTGAGCCTCCGCCGTCCGGCGAGAAGACCTCCGCCTCCAGACCCTCCAGGTCCGTCTGCAGTTCGGTCGCCACGTCCAGATAGTGGTCGACTGTGGCGTCGGCGACCGCGTACAGCACGGCCGTGGGGCCTTTGCCCAGCAGCTCCGGCTCCTGCTCCAGGCGGTGGCGTACGGCCTTCAGCGGGGAGCCCTCGCCGTGCCGGACGGTCACCACGAACGAGTCCCCCAGGAAGATCATGATCTCGCCGGAGGAGACGGTGTCGCTCTGCGGCTCGTACGCCACCGGCTTGAGCACCACGAAGAGCGAGTCGTCGTACACCTCCAGCTTGGGCCGCTGATGGGCCTTGAGGGCGTCCTCGACGGCCAGCGGGTGCAGCCCGAACTCCTGGGTCACATGGTCGAACTCGTCCTCCGTCGGCTCGTGCAGCCCGATCCACACGAACCCGCCCGCCGTGCGGGCCTCACCCAGGGCGTCGGAGAGGTCCTCGGGCCCTTCCGTCCGATGTCCTTCGCGGTAGATGGCACAGTCCACGATCACGAAGCGAGTCTCCCGTCACTCGAACGAACACCACACGCGCGCGTGCGCCTACGCTGGAGCGCATGCCCACGCTGATCCTGGTCAGGCACGGACGCTCCACCGCCAACACCGAGGGACTGCTCGCCGGCTGGACGCCCGGTGTCGCCCTCGACGAGCGCGGCGCCGCACAGGCCGCCGCGCTCCCCGGGCGGCTGGCCGAACTGCCCCTCGCCGAAATCGTCACCAGTCCGCTCCAGCGCTGCCAGGAAACGATCCGGCCGCTGCTCGACGCCCGGCCCGGCCTGAGCCCGCACACCGACGAACGCATCGGCGAGTGCCACTACGGCGACTGGTCCGGACGCAAGCTCGCCGAGCTCAAGGACGAGCCCCTGATGGAGGTCGTGCAGGCGCACCCCTCCGCGGCGGCCTTCCCCGGCGGGGAGTCCATGCGGTCCATGCAGACGCGCGCCGCCGAGGCCGTACGCGAGTGGAACGCGCGCGTGGAGCGCGACCACGGCGCCGACGCCGTCTACCTCATGTGCTCGCACGGCGACATCATCAAGTCGCTCGTCGCGGACGCCCTCGGGCTTCACCTGGACCTCTTCCAGCGGATTTCCGTCGAACCGTGTTCCATCACCGCGATCCGCTACACACGACTGCGGCCGTTTCTCGTACGGCTCGGCGACACCGGTGACTTCACGTCCCTCGTCCCGCGCGAGGAGGCGCCGGGCGGCGAGGCCGAAGTCGGGGGTGGTGCGGGCGCACCGTGATCGTTCGCCGCAGTAGGGTGAAGCGGTCGCAGCAGTGCCGTGGTCACACGGTTCCCACGATTCCAATGGAGACAGGACGTGTCCCGTCAGGTGTTCCTCTACGACCATCCGGAGCGTTTCGTGGCCGGTACGGTCGGACTGCCCGGGCGCCGTTCGTTCTTCCTCCAGGCCTCCGCAGGCTCCCGGGTGACCAGCGTGGCCCTGGAGAAGACCCAGGTCGCCGCCCTCGCCGAGCGCATGGACGAACTGCTCGACGAGGTCGTACGCCGTAGCGGCGGCAGCGCCCACGTCCCCGCCGTCGCACCGTCGGACACCGACACCGCCCCGCTGGACACTCCCATCGAGGAGGAGTTCCGGGTCGGCACCATGGCGCTCGCCTGGGACGGCGACGAGCAGCTCATGATCGTCGAGGCGCAGGCGCTCGTGGAGCTGGACGCGGAATCCGAGGAGGACCTCGCCGAGGCCGAGGAGCGGCTGCTCCAGGACGAGGAGAACGGGCCGCCGATGCTGCGGGTCCGGCTCACCGGCACGCAGGCCAGGGCCTTCGCCAAGCGCGCCCTCGACGTCGTCAACGCCGGACGGCCGCCGTGCCCGCTGTGCAGCCTCCCGCTCGACCCGGAAGGACACGTATGTCCGCGCCAGAACGGATACCGCCGCGGAGCGTGACGCCCCCCGCGAACGCCGCCGAGCTGCTCGCCCGGGGCGAACTGACCGTACGCGGACGCATCCGCGAGGCCTCCAACGCGGCCCTGTACTGCACGGTGTCCTGCGACGGCGAGGACGCGGCCTGCATCTACAAGCCGGTCGCGGGGGAGCGGCCCCTGTGGGACTTCCCCGACGGGACGCTGGCCCAGCGCGAGGTCGCCGCGTACGCGGTGTCCGAGGCGACCGGCTGGGGCCTCGTGCCGCCCACCGTGCTGCGCGACGGGCCCTACGGCGAGGGCATGTGCCAGCTGTGGGTCGAGGTGACGCCCGAGGCGGAACTGCTCGCCCTGGTCGACGGCGAGGAACCCGAGCCCGGCTGGAAGGCGATCGGCTTCGCCGAGGTCGGCGAGGGACGCACCGCACTGCTCGTGCACGCCGACGACGAACGACTGCGGCGGCTCGCGGTCCTGGACGCGGTCATCAACAACGCCGACCGCAAGGGCGGTCACCTGCTGCCGACCGGTGGGGGACGGCTGTACGGCATCGACCACGGCGTCACGTTCAACGCCGAGAACAAGCTGCGGACCCTGCTGTGGGGCTGGGCGGGGGAGCCCCTCACCCCGGAGGCCGTCGACGTCCTCGAAGGTCTCAGGAAGGGTCTGGCGGAGGGCGGAACGCTCGCCGCGCGGCTCGAACCGCTGATCACCGGCGCCGAGATCGACGCCACCCGCGCCCGCGTCGGCGCCCTGCTCGCCTCGGGAACCCACCCGGAGCCGAGCGGGGAGTGGCCGGCGATTCCCTGGCCACCCGTGTAGCAGCACAGGCGCCGGATCACCGCAAGAGCGCCTTCTCGGCCGAGTGGACCGCTCCCATTCGTATGTGGAACTTCAGTCCGGTTAGGCTCATGGCATGCATGCCTGGCCCGCTTCCGAGGTCCCCGCCCTGCCTGGTCAGGGCCGCGACCTGAGGATCCACGACACCGCGACCGGCGGCCTCGTCACCCTCGACCCCGGTCCCGTCGCCCGTATCTACGTCTGTGGCATCACCCCGTACGACGCCACGCACCTGGGACACGCGGCGACCTACAACGCGTTCGACCTCGTGCAGCGCGTGTGGCTCGACACCAAGCGCCAGGTTCACTACGTCCAGAACGTCACCGATGTCGACGATCCCCTCCTGGAGCGGGCGCAGCGCGACGGCGTCGACTGGGCCGCGCTCGCCGAGAAGGAGACGGCCCTCTTCCGCGAGGACATGACGGCCCTGCGGATGCTGCCGCCGCGGCAGTACATAGGTGCCGTCGAGGCCATACCCGGGATCGTCCCGCTCGTCGAACGGCTCCGGGACGCCGGCGCGGCCTACGAACTGGACGGGGACGTCTACTTCTCCGTCGAGTCCGACCCGCACTTCGGCAAGGTCTCGAACCTCGACGCCGCGGCGATGCGGCTGCTGTCCGCCGAGCGCGGCGGCGACCCGGACCGCCCCGGCAAGAAGAACCCGCTCGACCCGATGCTGTGGATGGCGGCCCGCGAGGGTGAGCCCAGCTGGGACGGCGGATCGCTCGGGCGCGGACGCCCCGGCTGGCACATCGAGTGCGTGGCCATCGCCCTCGACCACCTCGGCATGGGCTTCGACATCCAGGGCGGCGGCTCCGACCTCGCCTTCCCGCACCACGAGATGGGCGCCTCGCACGCCCAGGCCCTCACCGGCGAGTTCCCCATGGCCAAGGCGTACGTGCACGCCGGCATGGTCGCCCTGGACGGCGAGAAGATGTCCAAGTCCAAGGGCAATCTGGTCTTCGTCTCCAGGCTCCGGCACGACGGCGTCGACCCGGCCGCCATCCGGCTCACACTGCTAGCCCACCACTACCGCGCCGACTGGGAGTACACCGACCAGGTCCTCCAGGACGCCGTCGCACGGCTCGGCCGCTGGCGGGCCGCCGTGTCCCGGCCCGACGGGCCGCCGGCGGAGGCGCTCGTCGACGAGATCCGCGAGGCCCTCGCCGACGACCTGGACGCCCCCGCCGCGCTTGCCGCGGTCGACCGCTGGGTCGCGCTCCAGGAGCGCAGCGGCGGCACGGACATCGGCGCGCCCGGGGTGGTCTCCCGGGCGGTGGACGCGCTGCTGGGTGTGGCGCTGTAGTCCGAGACGGACAGAGGGGGGGGGGGCGGGCGGGGGGGGGCCCCCCTCGGTGGGTGGGGGGCCCCCAGACGGCCGACCACACGGG
>NZ_JBEOXI010000245.1:0-11651 GCF_040296465.1 Streptomyces sp. NPDC002130 | reverse complement strand
CCGCGGGGGCCCTCGCCATGGCGTTGCCCGGGCGGCCCGAGCCGTGGTCCGTGCATCTCATGCGCCGGACGGCGGCGCCCGCTCCCTACGGGGAGCGGGCCCACCGCCGTATCCGTGCCCCGTCGCCGTGTCCGAGCCACCGCCCTGTCCGAGCCCCACCGCCGTGTCCGAGCCCCGTCGCCGTATCCGTGCCCCGTCGCCGTATCCCTGCACCCGCCACTGGGTCCACGCCCCCGCCGCCATCTCCCTGCACCACCGCCGGGTCCGTGTCTCCGCCGCGGTATCCGTGCCCCGACCGCCGTCACTGCCGTCACTGTGTCACCGCGGCTGCGGAAGCAGCCTGTCCGGTCCCCCCTGCCGCTCCTCGCGCAGCTTGGTGCGCAGTTTCCGCTCCTTCTCGGACAGCGGTCCGGGCGCGACGGGCGGCGGTACTCCCTGAACCGTCTCTCCCGGTGGTACCGGCGGCTCGTAGTGGGTGGGGGCCGTGCGGACGGTGAGGGCCGTGGTGCCGATCAGGGCGACCGTGAAGGCGATGGCGGCCCGGGTCCAGAAGCGGGCCCGGCGTTCCCCGCGCCTGCGCACGACCGGCGGTTTGGCGGCCCGCAGTCGCTCGGTGGAGGCGAGTTCGACCAGCCGCCAGTGGAGCGTCTCCGGGTCCGCGAGCTCCGGCAGCCGCTCGGCCAGCGCCTCGCGCGCGTGCGCCAGCCGGTTCGCGGCCGCACGGGTGCTGGCCTCCGTCTCCGCCGCCGTCTCCGGCAGGCCGAGTCCGACCCCGTCGTAGAGCACCAGCGTGCGGCGGTAGGACGGCGGGAGCTTCAGCAGGGTGTCCATCAGCGCCCGGTCGAACGCGTCGGGCGGCGGCCGTTCGGGGAGCCGGAGGCGCGGCCGGAGCCGGTTCCACGGGGAGAGCGCGCACTCGTACGCCATCGCGCGCACCCAGCCCGCCGGGTCGCGGTCGCGGGCCACCTCGGGCCAGCGCTGCCAGGCGATCTGGAAGGCCCGCTCCACCGACTCCCGGGCCGGTTCGCGACCGCCGGTCAGCAGATACGTCTGCCGGACGAGCGCGGGGGCGCAGAAGGCGTACAGCGCGTCGAAGGCCTGATCGGGCGTCAGCGCGGTGACGGCGTCGTCCGGCCGGCGCGGTGGCTTCGTACGCGGGCGCTCGGCGAGGATGACGCGGTGTCCGTGCGGGACGGGGGTGCGGCTCCGGTCGGGGACGGTGACGGGGCCTCGGCCCCGGTCCTTCGCGGCGGGCCGTTTCGGGCCGGTGGCTGCGGCCTTGCGCCGGGCCCGGGCGGACCGCCGTGCGGACGCAGCCCCGGGTGACGGTTCCGGGTCGTCCGAGTCGGTGGTGCCCTCCTGAGGAGGCGTCACCTCCGCCTCGTCTCCCAGTGAGTGGAGCAGCTTCGCGTACTTCTCCCCTTTGCGGCCGCGTGGCGTGGAGCGGCCGGTCTCCCACCCGCGCACCGTCTCGATGGTCACGCCCACCCGGGAGGCCAGCTGAGCCCGCGTCAGCGAGGCGGCCTCGCGCAGGCGTCGGCGTTCCTTGGGCGGGGGGAGCGGGAGGGCGGGGCTCTGCGTCACAGGGCTCGCCTCCGTCCAGAAAAGTACATAAGCGTATTTTTAGCGACACAGCGAGGGTTCGCCTGTTACGCCGGTAAAGCGCGTGTCGTTGGGAGCATGGCGGTCGTGATCGAGATGACCACTCGCCGACGTTCGCCGTCACCCCTGCTCACCCGGATGCGCGACCGTTCACCCGGACTGGGCGACGGCTTCATGGGGGGCGCGCTCGCAGCGGGCCTCGGGCTCGCGTCGTTCGCCGTGCTCGTGACGCTGCTGTGGATCAGCTCGCCGTACCCGGACAGCGGGCCCGGTGGCGCCATGCATGTGGCGGCGGCGCTGTGGCTGCTGGCCCACGGTGCCGAGTTGGTCCGCACCGACACGCTCTCCGGCGTCCCCGCCCCCCTCGGCCTGCCGCCCCTGCTGCTGCTCGCACTGCCGGTGTGGCTGCTGCACCGGGCGGCGCGGGACGCCACGGACGGCGGGGGCGGGGACGAGGGCGACGACCTCGAGGAGGACGCCGACGGGAGCGAGGGCCCGCCCCTGGTCTCCGCCCGCACCGCGTGGACGGGCGTGGTCCTCGGCTACCTCGCCGTCGCCGCGCCCGCCGCCCTCTATGCCGCAGGCGGTGTGCTGCGGCCGTCGTGGGCGTGGACGGGGGTGTGCGTTCCGCTGGTCGCCGTCGTGGCGGCGGGGGCGGGCGTGTGGTCGGCGTACGGCCGTCCCGGCCGGCCGCTGCGGCGGCTGCTGGGCGTGCTGCCGTCGGGAGTACGCCCGCTGGTGCTCGGTCCGGACAGGCGCCCGGGCCTCGCCGCCCGGGCCGCGGCGGCCGGGGTTGCGGTGCTCCTCGGGGGCGGTGCGCTGCTGGTGGCGGTGTCGCTGGTGGGGCACGGTGCGACGACCCAGGCGGGGTTGCTCCGGCTGACCGAGGGGTGGTCGGGGCGGTTCGCCGTACTGCTGCTGTGTGTGGCCCTCGTGCCGAACGCGGCGGTGTGGGGCGCCGCCTACGCCCTCGGCCCCGGCTTCGCCCTCGGCGCGGGCCATGCGGTCGGCCCGCTGTCCTCGGCACCGGCCCCGTTCCTGCCGCCGTTTCCGCTGCTGGCGGCGGTGCCGGAGGCCGGGGAGGGGACGCCGGCGCACTGGGCGGCCGGGGCGGTGCCGCTGGTCGCCGGGGTGGTCGTGGGCTGGACGGTGGCGAAGGGGGCGGCATCCGGGGAGCGCGGCGGGACGCGACCGGGTGGTACGCGGGTCGCGCCATGGTCGGCCGGCCGCACCGCCCGTGCCGCCGCACTGGCATCGGTCCTGTGCGCGGCCGTGCTCGCGGCACTGGCCGCGCTGTCGGGCGGCCCGCTCGGTTCTGCCGTGCTGTCCCGCTTCGGCCCGGTGTGGTGGCAGGTCGCCGCCGCGACGCTGGCCTGGCTGGGCCTGCTGTCCATCCCCACGGCGGTGGCAGCCCGGGCCTGGCGGTGCCGGACGCCCGGGTCGGAGGAGCCGAAGATCGGCGAACAGCGGAAGAGGAAGAAGTCGACCGAGGGTGCCCGAGAGCAGCGGCGGACCCGCAAGGGCAGCGACCGCGGCCGGTCCACGCGCACCGGAGTAGCGGGGATCGCGGGGGTGGCCGGGGGCACGGAAGCCGCCCAGGGCGTTTGGGGAGTGGGTGGGACGTGGGGTGCCGAGGACCGCGAGGGTGCTCGGGGAGTGGGTGGGGCGTGGGGTGCCGAGGACCGCGAGGGCGCTCGCGGAGCGGGTGGGGCATGGGGTGCCGAGGACCGTGAGGGCGTTTGGGGAGCGGGTCGGGCATGGGGTGCCGAGGACCGCGAAGGCGCTCGGGGATCGGATAGGGCTCGGGGTGCCGGGAGCCACGAGGGCGTTCGCGGAGCCGGTCGGGGTGGGGGAGGCGAGGACGCCGGAGGTCTCTGGGGCGGCGGCGCGGATTTCGATGCCGTTCGGAGGGGCGAGGGCACCGGGCGCGCCGGGCGGGGCGCCTCGATGGCCGACGGGAGGTCGGCGCCGCACGCCTCGGACCCCACCCAGGACGCGCTCCACGCCCCCTGCACACCCTACGAGTACGACGCCCTGCACGGCCTGCGCGAACCGGACCGCGAGACGGACTTCGAGCTCTACGACTTCCTGCCGTCCGACCCGGCCCCGGGCCGGCACGAACCCCCGGCCCCGCCCGACCGGTCCGCCCCGCCGGAAGCCCCCTGAAGCCTCAGTCGTTCGTCCCCAGCAAGCCCCGGAGCTCCTCCGGCAGAAGCTTGGAGCAGGACTGCTTCGCCTCGTTCGTGAGGGCGTCGGTGGTGCACGTGTAGTAGTCGCGGTAGACCAGCTGCGCCGTGAAGGACGCGGCGACCAGGGCGATCGCCAGGGACGCCGTGACCAGGCCGCTCACCGCCGCCGTCGTCTGGGGGCGGCCGCCGCCCTGCTGCTCGGGGGCGGGGGAGTCCGGGTCGGGCTTGCGGGGCCCCGCGCGCAGGGAGCTGATGGCCCAGTAGAGGGCGAGCGCGCCGAGCAGCAGCGCCACGTACGGCCAGCTGAAGAGGGCGAAGAAGAAGGCCCACATGCCCGACAGCAGGGCATAGCGCGCCCGGCGCTGCGCGGGATCCGCCGGATCCCAGCGCATGTTCGGGCCGCCGCTCTGGGGGCCGCCGCCCTGGCCCTCGGACCCGCCGCGGGGGCGCTCACCGAAACCGCCGGGGGAGCGGCCGGGCTGCTGGTCGCTCCACTGGCTGCCCCAGGGGGAGCGGTCACGCCCGCCACCGTCCTGGGAGCCCGGAGAGTCCTCTCCCGACGGGCGTCGCGGCTGCCAGGGCCGGTCCGGCGTGCCCTCGGGCGGCGGGGCGAAGGGGTTGTCCTCCTGGGACCCGCGGCCCCGCCCCTCCCCGCCGTCGCCGCCCGAAGGTGCGTCGGGCGGTGAGCTGGGGCGCTCCCGCAGCAGCACGGCGCCGCGCTCCCCTCCCTGCGGCGACAGCTGGGGGAACGTGAGGAGTCGCAGGCTGCGGTCCGGCATCAGGTGAGCGTCTTCCCGTTGGTGAGGAGGAATGAGTGGACGGAACGGAACGGCGTCGGACCCGGGTCCGTCACCTCCTGAACGCACCACGTCCGGACGTCGTTCCCGAACCGGCTCCGTCCAGACGCTACCTCCCGGCCCTGCCCCCGTCCCGTGGGGGCCGTCCGGTGTGCCGGTATCGTTGCTGACGGTCGGCCGGTTCGTAGGCTTCCCCGTATCCGGGGACGCAAAGCATTCGTATGAATGCACAAAGCGTCGCGCGCCGGCCACCTTGGACAGACGCTCCCCCGAGAAAGGCCCCACCGTGGCCGCCAAGCCCGTGGCCCCCCGCGCCAAGCGCCTCGTCGTGCTGGTCTCCGGATCCGGCACCAACCTGCAGGCGCTGCTCGACGAGATCGCCGCCGCGGGCGCGCAGGCGTACGGGGCCGAGGTCGTGGCCGTCGGCGCGGACCGCGACGGCATCGAGGGGCTGGCGCGTGCCGAGCGCGCGGGGCTGCCCACCTTCGTGTGCAAGGTCAAGGACCACGGCAGCCGCGAGGAGTGGGACGCCGCCCTCGCCGAGGCCGTCGCGGCGCACGAGCCCGACCTCGTCGTCTCCGCCGGGTTCATGAAGATCGTCGGCAAGGAGTTCCTCGCGCGGTTCGGGGGGCGGTTCGTCAACACGCACCCCGCCCTGCTGCCCAGTTTCCCGGGAGCCCACGGCGTGCGGGACGCGCTCGCGTACGGCGCCAAGGTCACCGGCTGCACCGTCCACTTCGTCGACGACGGCGTCGACACCGGGCCGATCATCGCGCAGGGCGTGGTGGAGATCCGGGACGAGGACGACGAAGGCGCTCTGCACGAGCGCATCAAGGAAGTCGAGCGAAGGCTGCTCGTCGAGGTCGTGGGGCGCCTCGCCCGCAACGGCTATCGCATTGAGGGACGAAAGGTAGTTATCCAGTGACCGCCGAGAGCAACAAGCGGCCCCTTCGCCGGGCGCTCGTCAGCGTCTACGACAAGACCGGCCTGGAAGAGCTGGCGCGCGGGCTCCACGAGGCCGGGGTCGAGCTCGTCTCCACCGGCTCCACCGCCGCGAAGATCGCCGCTGCCGGCGTCCCCGTCACCAAGGTCGAGGAGCTCACCGGCTTCCCCGAGTGCCTGGACGGCCGGGTGAAGACCCTGCACCCGCGCGTGCACGCCGGCATCCTCGCCGACCTGCGCCTGGAGGACCACCAGCGGCAGCTCGCCGAGCTGGGTGTCGAGCCGTTCGACCTCGTCGTCGTCAACCTCTACCCGTTCCGCGAGACCGTCGCCTCCGGTGCCTCGCCCGACGAGTGCGTGGAGCAGATCGACATCGGCGGTCCCTCGATGGTCCGGGCCGCCGCCAAGAACCACCCCTCGGTCGCGGTCGTCACCAGCCCCGCCCGCTACGCCGACGTGCTCAAGGCCGTCCAGAGCGGCGGCTTCGATCTCACCACCCGCAAGCGGCTCGCCGCCGAGGCCTTCCAGCACACGGCCGCCTACGACGTCGCCGTCGCCTCCTGGTTCGCCTCCTCCTACGCGCCGGTCGACGAGTCGCAGTTCCCCGACTTCCTCGGCGCCACCTGGGAGCGCGAGCACACCCTGCGCTACGGCGAGAACCCGCACCAGCCCGCGGCCCTCTACGTCTCCGGCACGGGCGGCCTCGCCCAGGCCGAGCAGCTGCACGGCAAGGAGATGTCGTACAACAACTACACGGACACGGACGCCGCCCGCCGTGCCGCGTACGACCACGCCGAGCCGGCCGTCGCGATCATCAAGCACGCCAACCCCTGTGGCATCGCGATCGGCGCGGACGTCGCCGAGGCGCACCGCAAGGCGCACGCCTGTGACCCGCTGTCGGCGTTCGGCGGCGTGATCGCGGTCAACCGCCCGGTCAGCAAGGAGATGGCGGAGCAGGTCGCGGAGATCTTCACCGAGGTCATCGTCGCGCCCGGCTACGAGGACGGGGCCTTGGAGGCCCTCACCAAGAAGAAGAACATCCGCGTGCTGCGCTGCGCCGACGGCCCCTCCGCCCCGGTCGAGGTCAAGCCGATCGACGGCGGCGCGCTGCTGCAGGTCACCGACCGCCTTCAGGCCGACGGCGACGACCCGGCCAACTGGACGCTGGCGACCGGCGAGGCGCTGAGCGCCGACGAGCTGGCCGAGCTGGCCTTCGCCTGGAAGGCCTGCCGCGCGGTGAAGTCCAACGCGATCCTGCTCGCCAAGGACGGCGCCTCGGTGGGCGTCGGCATGGGGCAGGTCAACCGGGTGGACTCCGCGAAGCTGGCCGTCGAGCGGGCCGGTGCCGAGCGGGCCGCGGGTGCGTACGCGGCGTCCGACGCGTTCTTCCCCTTCCCGGACGGCCTGGAGATCCTCACCGAGGCCGGAGTGAAGGCCGTGGTCCAGCCCGGCGGTTCCGTCCGCGACGAGCTGGTCGTCGAGGCCGCGCAGAAGGCCGGCGTCACGATGTACTTCACCGGCACGCGGCACTTCTTCCACTGAGCCCGGTGGTGACGGAGCGGGCCGGCGACCTCGCCGGCCCGCTCCGTATGTGTCAGCCGTCGGCCAGGCGTCAGCCGCCGGCGTTGCGTCAGCCGTCTATCTCGTACCGCCCGACCTCCAGGAAGTACCGCACCTCTTCCGGAGTGCCGTCGATGACCTCCTCGGCGGCCGCGCGCAGCGCTGCGCTGATCGTCGGGTCGGCCAGCATGCGGGCGATGGCGACGCGGTCGTCCTCGGCCCGGGCGAGCCGGTAGCCGGTCTCCAGGAAGGCGCGCAGGGCTTCGGGGGTGTTGATGTCGAGGGCCTCGTTGGCTTCGCGCTTGACGCCTCGGCCGGAGTCGGGGTTGCCGATGATGCGGACGATGGCGACGCGGTCGTCCTCGGCCTGGGCGAGGCGGTAGCCCGTCTTCAGGAACTCCCGCATGTCCTCCACGGTGCCGTCGAGCGCCGCGTTGGCCTCGCGGGTGACGCGGCGGCCCGAGTCCGGGTCGGCCAGGATGCGGACGATGGCGAACCGGAGGTCGTCCAGCGACATCTCGTCCACCGGCGTGCCGTCCGACGGCGCCGCCGCCACCGCAGCGGTCACGGGAGCCGCGCCCGTGGCGAAGGCCGGGGTGGTGAACAGGAGGGCGGGGGCAAGGGCGCCGGCGGCGACGAGCAGGGCACCGCGGGTGAGTCTCATGCGTGAACCTCTCTCCAACTGATGGGAATCGAGAGCATGTTCGCATGTTCCGCCCGGCCGGTCCGCGCATTTATGATGGCACGTCAACGACCCCGACGATGGGGTCACTTCCGGCCCTCGGGTGTGTACTCCTTCAGGAAGTGGGCGACGCGGTCGGCGTAGGCGTGTACGTCCGGGGGCACGCCGCCCGTCGCGTTCACCGTCCGGTACGACGTGCGGTACGCGGCGGCGATCAGGACCCGCCGGTCGCCGGGCAGGTTCGCGTGCAGGCGCGGGGCGATCCAGCACAGGTAGCGGCCCATCGCCGGGATGGACTCGGCGGGCGGGAAGGGAGGCCGGGGGACCGTCTCGCCGGGGGTGCCGTCCTCGTTCATCCACCAGCGCAGCACGCGTGGCGTCCAGCGGGCGATGCCGTACTCGTTGTGGTCGGGGTCCGAGAGGTCCGGGTCGAAGTCGCTCTCCACCTTCAGCATGGCGGCGATCAGGACCGGGGTGACCTCCTTCTGGTCGCAGTCGTGCGCCGTCTCGACGATCAGCAGCCGGTAGGCGGGCGGAACGCCCCGGTCGGTGCGGAGCTCGGAGGCGCCGTACGCGGCCGCGGAGACGTTCGCGGTGGCGCCGGAGCCGCTGCCGCCGCTGCTCCCGGCGCCGCCCCAGACGCTGATGCCGTAGACGAGGGCGGCCAGGGCCGTGGCCGCTGTGGTCAGGACGGCCGCGACGGACCCGCGGCGCAGGCGACGGGCGGGGCACAGACGGGGCAGGCGGACGACGCGACCGCCCGGGCCGGCGTCCGACGTCACCCGGCGCAGCAGCGCCGCGCCGCCGATGCGCTGCTGGTGCGTCCGGGTCAGACAGGCACGCACGATCTCCCGCCAGCCGTCGGGCAGTTCAGGCGACAGCCGCAGTTCGTCGACACCGCGGGCGTACGCCGCGGCCGCGTCGCGGCGGGCGGCCGGGGTGGCCCCGGGCAGCGGGAAGGAACCGGTGAGCACGAGGTGGGCGAGGACACCGAAGGCCCAGATGTCGGCGGACGGGCGGATGCGCCGGCCCCGTTCACCGATCTCGGTCCACAGGAGTTCCGGCGGGGTGTAGTCGGGGGTGGAGAAGGCCGGCGTGTAGGCGTGGGTGCCCTCCAGCTCGGCGGCCATGTTGAAGTCGGCGAGGCGGACCGAACCGTCCGCCATCAGCAGCACGTTGGCCGGCTTCAGGTCGCCGTGCACCCAGCCGGCGTCGTGCAACTGGGCGAGGCCCTCGGCGATCTGCGCGAGCAGCGCGGGGCCGGTGGCGGGCCGGGGCGTGGCGGCGAGCAGGGCCGACAGGGAGCCCTCGGCCTTCTCCAGGACGAGGACGGTGGCGCCGTCCAGGTCCGGGTGGGCCGGGTCGTCGACCGTCAGCGTCTGGTACATCCGCACCAGCCGCGGATGCCGCAGCCGCCGGTACAGCTCGACCTCCCGCTCGATCAGCTCGCGCAGGTGGGTCAGTCGGCGGGGCGTTGCCGTCCCGGTGGGCAGGAACTTCAGCGCGGCCGTGGGCGGCAGTTCGGTGCCGGTTCCGGTGCCGTCACCGACGCGCCGGGCCGCGAATCTCGCCGATACTCAGGCGAATGCCACTGCGGCGCAGGAAAACCTGACTGAGGCACGTACCGATGCCGCCGACACCATTGCCGAGTTGAACACCGAGCTCGACAACGAACCACCGAAGACCACCCGGCCCCGGAGAAAGAGCAGCTAATGCCCTCCCACGTGGTGATGTACCGGGAACGGATGGAGCAAGGCCTCGCGCACGACGCCATGGCGCGGATGAACGACATCGGCCGGCAAGTCGTCAACCACGCGCGCGCTGACTGCCCCGTCGACTCCGGGCAGCTCCGCTCGTCGATCACTCATCACGTGACCCTCGTCGGCCGAACTGCACGGATGCGGGTCGGTTCCCCGCTCGAGCGGGCGAAGTGGATCCATGAGGGCACCGGCATCTACGGCCCGCACAAGAAGCCGATCGTCCCGGTGTCGGCGAAGGCGTTGAAGTTCCCGACGCCCAAGATCTTCGGGCCGATGCCACGCGGCATGTCCCGCAGCCCAGGCGGGTTCGTGTTCGCGAAGTCCGTCAAGGGAATCCCACCGAACCCGTTCCTCACCGAAGCACTGAAGACAGTTCTCGGCACCACCAGCGTCACCATCCGCCCCGTCACCAGCTAAGGAATCCCAATGCCTCCACGCGCACGCAAAACTGCTACCAAGCCTTCACAGGCTGACGGCAACCCCACCGTCGCCGAAGTCGAAGCAGCAGTCGACATCCTCGAAACCCCGGACGTTGAACTCGACAAGCTCGCCGCGGTCAAGGACGACGAGAACCCGATTCCCGAAGAGCTGCAGTTCACTACCAAGGGCCGGACTGCGCCGGCGCGGGACAAGTCGGACTCCGAAGTCCTTTCCGTCGACGGCACAGAGTTGATCGCATTCCGGCCCGAACCAGCAGCGTGGAACCTTCTGATCGGTGCAATGTCGAAGTCCTCCAACGCAGCTGACAAGGCTCACGCGGTGTGGCGTCTCATCACGCACGTCTTCGACGACGCGTCGTTGATGTACATCGAGGATCGGTTGATGGCGCCGGGAGATGATTTCGACCAGGCAATCCTGGAGAAGATTGTCCTCGCACTGATCGATCGTTGGACTCCGCAGTTGAACCGAGCGCAGCGTCGTGAGCTCGCCGGACGCAACCGCCGCTAGGTAGTGGCTGAACCGTGGGGCTCTGACCCCACAGCATGGAAATTGGATGGCCGGGTCATGCACGTGACCCGGCCTCCGCTCGTGCAGTTGGTGAGCCTTTTGATGGCACACAGCCCGATTCACGTTGTCTTCGGAACACTCGAGAATTCAGAAGACGAGAGGTTCTTGTACGAGCAGGTAATGGATTTCGAGTCACCGGTCGGGAACGACTTGCTCAACGACGTTGCCGATCAGCTCGTAGCGGCCTGGTTCGGAATGCCGCGATGGACAGTGCAGGAAATCTGGTGGCGGGTGCTCGGTGCCTGGGCCGAGATCGACGGAGAGCTGCAGATGCGCGGCGTTGATCTGATCTCGCTGCCACCTGCGACGGCAACGAACACAGCGAAATCTGTCCTCACAAAGTGGGTTTCGGGGGACGAGGACAAGCGTGCCGCGTTCTACTCGGACCTCACCACTGAACCGCCTCGCATCTTGCTGAAGTCCCGAACCGACGAATCAACCACCGAAGCGAACGAGGCTGAGGGCTACGACTTCATGGCTGCGCTTGAGTTGGCGAACCAACACCAGCGGTGACTTTCCGCTAAACCCGCCGGGTACAGATACCCTGCATATAGAACTTTGCTGCTGGCTATGGGCCGGGCATCACCACTGTGTGATCCCGAGGAGCCCCCGGCGTGACAGCCCCGTACGCAAAAGCCGTTGTCGAAGCTGAGCTTCGCTGGGGCAATGTCGGCTCTGAGTTCGAGCGTCGTGTCCGTGTCGCTGCGGAGAAAGCAGCGAAAGCAGCGCAGAAGCATTTCGACCGGATCAAACTCGCTGCGAAGGTCGATCTCAAGGCTGATACGGGTCTGTTCGCGCGAGAGACGCGGGAAAAGCTCAAGGCGATGAAGTTCGCCGCAGACGTTTCCTTGCGCGCGGACACGTCCCGATTCCACGCCGACGTGCGAAGAGCAATCCAGAACTTGCCTGAAGCGAACGTCAGGGTAACGCTCGACGCAGGGAGCATCCAGTCGTTTGTCGCTGGGATCGAGGCACGGCTTCGGTCGGCGAGGATTACCGCGCCGGTGTTCTTGGAAGTCGGCAACGAAGCAGCGTTCCGTGCACATTTAGCCTTCCTGACTCGGCCAGTCACGCAGACAGTCAACATCGTTACGACTGGCGGCGGAGCTGG